>JAYVHC010000455.1:0-11288 GCA_043771575.1 Planctomycetia bacterium | reverse complement strand
GGCTTCGATGACCACCTGGTCAAGCCAATCGATTTTGCGGCGCTGGACAAATTGCTGGGCGGGTTGAAAACATCAACCGCATGACGCAGGCATTGCTCGCCTGCATCCGCTGTTGTTTTGGAAGTTGAGACGCGTCGAAGCGATGCGACTCAACTCGCGTGGTGCTGGCGGCTGAAGCGCAAGCGAGTGAATCGTCGCAAGTCATTCACTCGCTTGCGCTTCGGGCTTGTACTGCGCAATTAAGTGGCGCTGTCCAACAAAGGTGGATAAAGCAGAGGCCTTTACCGTGCCGTCCAACCGCCGTCGACCGAAAGTAGGCTGCCGGTGGTGTAGCTGCTGGCAGGGCTGGCTAGATAAATCGCTGCGCCTTGGATTTCTTCCAAGTTTCCCCAGCGGTCGAGTGCGGTTGCGCCGACGATGAAACGCCGAGCCTCTTCGCTGTCCTTGATCGATTCATTGATCTCCGTCAAAAACGGTCCAGGACAGATTGCATTGCAGGTGATATTGAACGGTGCAAGTTCGAGTCCGAGCGTGCGGGTCAACTGCACCACTGCGCCCTTGCTGCTCGCATAAGGCGTTCGATTAGCTAAGCCGACAACTCCCAGCGCGCTGGCAAGATTAACGATGCGACCGTATTTGGCTTTTTTCATTATCGGAACAACGGCGCGGCAAGCATTCCAAGTTCCATAAACATTGGTCTTCATCACGGCGTCAAACTGATCGGGTGTTACTTCATCGATCGGTCCGCGAATGTTGATGCCGGCGCTGTTGATGAGTATATCGATACGCCGCCACCGAATCAGGGCGGCTTGCATCGTGCGTTCCAGGGCCATGGGATCATTTACGTCAGCGGCATGACCAACGGCGTCAACTTCATAAAGGTCAGCAATCTCTTGGGCCGCCTCGATCGCTTGATTGGTACTGCGACTGACCAACATCACGCGAGCGCCCGCCGAAGCCAAGCCTGCGGCCATGGCGAGGCCCAACCCTTTTGAGCCGCCAGTGACAACAGCGGTCTGTCCGTCGAGTCGAAATTGTCGAATACCAGGAAAGTCGACGTGCGGTGCTGACATGCGAGAGCCTTCGTTCGATAGAGGTTAGCTTAGGTCTTCGATCGTATAGAGTATCCGGTCAACGATTTCGTCTGTGGTGGCGGGATTAAAAAATACGGCCTTCCAAGCCGGAATCTCAATGCCGTGTGGATTGTAACCGTAATTCGTAGTAAATCCGAGCTTGGGATCGATGGCTGGATCGATCATTTTTTCCCGCTTCTCAAACATCCTCCGTACTTCGCCGAAATATCGCGTGCGCTGCTCCTCAGTGAGCGTGCCCGCCTGCAGACGTTCAAAAATCTCAGCTCCGTCGCGTCCTTTGGGCAATACCCACCAATTCACGCTCGCGCCGACCGTTCCGAGATTGAGCACGCGGCAGAATTCGAGTTTCAACAAGCCTTGCTTCAAGCGCTCCGCCAATTCGATACTGCGCGCAGTCAACATTTGCCAGCCGATCAAGCCGATGCTGTTGAGCGAAGCCATCACGCAGTACGGTCCAATCGCCGGCCGCGAACACTCCAGTGTAAATAAGGCCGGATCACGACGCGCGTCGGCTTCTGAGAAGTAGGGGGTGTCGTGCACCGTTCGCGACAAGAACTTCAGATCCTCGCGTCGATTGACAATGAATGCGCTCGAAGGATAGTGACCGCGACCCATCTTGTGAAAATCGAGCGTAACACTATCCGCATGATGAAGGCCGAGACAGTGCTTTTGAATCTGCTTAACGACGGGCAACAACTGCGCAGTAAATTTCAGCGGATTCGATTCGGTTTCATACTCAGTTAAAAATGTCAGCGCCCAGCCGACGGCGGCATCGACATGCAATTGTGGAACGGGTTGCGAGTGCTTTGCGGCCACTTCCTCGATCACTCGGCGAATACCGGCAACATCGTCAAGTCCAAAGCCGTCAGTGGTCCCAAAGGTCGCGATCACGTACGCCACCAGCGTCTGTTGGCCGTAGAGTTCCTCAAGTCGCTGGGCGAGCAAATCCAATCGCATGGCCAAATTTTCATCGGTTGGAATTTCGATCAGCTGCTGTGTACCCATGCCGCACCAACCGGCGACGGTACGATTTGAATAGTGACTGGCCGACGAGCAGATTCCGACGATACGCTGCGCTCCAAGTCCTTGGTGCATCGCCCCAGGCAGAACTTTTTCGATTCCGATCCGCGCGCCATACAAGTTAGAAATGGTTCCGCCGATCGTGAACACGCCCCAAGGATCCTGAGTGTGATAGAAAATCAGGTTTGCCAACGCGGTAATAACTTTAACTTCGAGTTCATTAGAGCGTTGGCTATATCGATCCGTACACAGGTTGGGGTTTTTCAGCAAACACGCGAAGGCACCGATGAGAGACGCATGATTGGCTGGCCCACGCACGTTTTCCAAATGCAGCGGACTGTTCCAACTGTCCGTTCCCCAAAAATACGGAAAAATCGCATCGCGCGCGTCCTTCAAATTTCCCGGTAGCAGATGGATCTCCGGATTCGCTTGAGCGGTTTCGTAATTTTGCGACATAATCCGCGACGGCGACTGCGCATCCTCGGCCGCAGCGGCTGACAGCAATTCGTCGACAACAGAAAGAATCGCAGCTTGATCCCATTCGAAAAAGGTTTCTATTAACTTGTTATATTTTTCACGATCCACGATGTCCACTTTCATTTATGGGCATTCACTTCCATCATGTAAGCCGTGAACAGCTCGCAGCTCTCGACGGCGCTTGAAAGCGATTGCTACTTTTTTGGAGGAAATCCCGTTGTTTCGATTGGACGGCAAAACAGCTTTGATTACTGGCGGAACTCAAGGTGTCGGTGCCGCGATCGCGGAGGCACTCGCGCAATCCGGTTGCGACATTGTATTACATGGACTGCAAGATGATGATGCCTCGCAACAAACGAAAGCGAACTGTATGCGGTTTGGCGGAAAAGTCAGTAGCGTGTTTTGCGACTTGGCGGGACCAACCGCCCAGTGCGTGAAGAGTCTATTCGACCAAGCGATATCGGCCAGCGATGGTATTTCGATCTTGGTCAACAACGCAGGGACGTTTATTGACAAACCCTTTCTCGAAATGGATATCACTACCTACGAGCGCACCATGCGATTGAACCTAGCATCCGGGTACTTTTTGACTCAAGCATTTGCACGCGACTGGGTGCGTCGCAAAATCGCCGGTCGGGTACTCTTCACAGGATCCATCAACGGCGAATTGGCTGAGCCAGACCACACGGCCTATGACGCTAGTAAGGGTGCAGTTCGAACGTTGGTACGCAGTTTGTGTGTTTCGTTGGCACCCCATGGCATCCGAGTCAACGCAATCGCGCCGGGTTTGGTCGTCACGCCTTTAACCGCCCCGGTTTTAGCCCACGACTCTGAGGCTCTGAAGTGGATGAAGCTGCACACACCGAACCGCCAAGTCCCTGGACCGGAAGTCTGCGGGGCCGCCGCATTGTTTTTGCTCAGCGACGAGGCCCATCACATTCACGGCCAAACATTATTAATCGACGGCGGCATGAGCGTGTGGCAACAACCTGAATTGCCCGCGAGTGTACGCGGACATTTATGAATTGCAACTGCTGCGTCGGCTGACTTCGCTGTACAATTATCGCCTATGTAGCACCTGCATGTCGTTTTTTTGCCTTGTTGCGAGCACTGTATGCGAATCGATAGCCACCATCATTTTTGGAAGTATGACGCCAGCGAGTACGCCTGGATCAATGATTCGATGAGCGTGCTTAAACGAGATTATGGGCCATCGGAATTGAAGCCGCTGTGCGCGGCGACCGGAATACATGGCGTCGTATCCGTCCAAGCTAGTCAATCGTTGCTTGAAACCGAGCGGCTAATTCGGTACGCCGAAACGGAGTCGCTTGTTCAGGGTGTTATCGGCTGGGTGCCTTTGGCGAGCAGCGGTGTCGGCGAGGATTTGGACCGCTTGGCCATGTCACCCTGGCTGAAAGGAGTTCGGCACGTAGTGCAAGATGAATCGGACCCCGAGTTCTTGATGGGCGGAGCGTTCAACGCTGGGATTCGTCGACTAATGCAATTGAAACTAACCTACGACCTGTTGATCTACCCCTGGCAACTGCCGGCGACGATCAAGTTCGTGGACATGCAC
This sequence comes from Planctomycetia bacterium, assembly GCA_043771575.1. Classification (GTDB taxonomy): domain Bacteria; phylum Planctomycetota; class Planctomycetia; order Pirellulales; family Pirellulaceae; genus Aureliella. The sequence continues at coordinate 7,121 of JAYVHC010000455.1, read as the reverse complement.
CCTGAGCAGCCATTTGTTCTGGACCACATCGCCAAACCCGACATCAATAGCACCCAGTTCGCTTCAAATTGGGAAACGCATCTAAGAGAATTGGCCAAGCGCGAGCATGTGATCGCTTGCAAGTTCTCTGGAATCGTGACCGAAGTCCGGGACGCACAATGGTCAGTGGATTTGCTGCAGCCTTACTGGAACGTTGCCTTGGACGCCTTTGGTCCGCAGCGGTTGATGTTCGGTAGCGATTGGCCTGTTATCTTACTGCGCTCCGACTACGCGCGCTGGGTTCAAGCTGTGGAGCAGTTGACTCGCGATTTGACGACGACAGAACAAGCTGCGTTTTGGTCCGGCAATGTACAACGAGCCTATCGCTTGGCGACTTAGACTTAAATCAACTTAACACGCGAAAAACCAGAACTTGTTCGCCACATTTGCAAGAGAAAGATGCTATGCGAGCTATACAAATCGCTGAGCCGAAGACAATGCGACGTATCGAAATCGATGAACCCGATCGACCAGGGCCAGGTCAAGCATTGGTGCGGACGCATCGAATGGGAATTTGCGGGACCGACGTGAGTTGCTATTTGGGCAAGTTTCCATTCTTTGACTTTCCCAGGATTCCAGGCCATGAACTGGGCGTTGAAGTGTTGGAGGTGGGCGAAAATGTGACGAATGTGATGGTGGGTGATCGCTGCAGCGTCGAACCGTATATGAACTGCGGTCAATGTTTCGCTTGCCGTCGCGGTGCAATTAACTGCTGCAGAAATTTGAAGGTCATCGGCGTGATGATGGACGGCGGCCTCTGTGATCGCTTTATTCTGAAAGCAGAAAAGCTGCATCCGTCGCTGAAACTAACTATGGAACAACTGGCGCTGGTCGAGACATTGGCCATTGGTTGTCACGCGAATGATCGCGGCGCTCCGCCCGACGGTGAACATGCATTGATTATCGGATTGGGCCCGATCGGCTTGGCGACGCTTGAGTTCGCGCGACTGACCGCTGCCAAGATCTCTGTCATGGACATGAACGAGCAGCGACTAGAATTCGTGCGGCGTAACTATGGCATCGCAAATACGATTCACTTCAAAGCCGACGATAGCGAGCTCATTCAGATGGGCGAGCTAACGGACGGCGACATGTACTCAGTTGTAACCGATGCAACGGGCAACCAGCACTCGATGTCCGGGGCATTGAAATTCGTCGCGCCGACCGGCACTCTGGTTTACGTTGGCATCACTACCGAAGTAATTGCGTTTCGGCACCCTGTTTTGCATCGCCCTGAAGCAACCATCAAGGCGTCTCGCAACGCCCTACCACCTGATTTCACTCGCATCATCGGCTTGATCGAAAACGGTACGATCAACACGGCCCCATGGATTACCCACCGAACGTCTTTTGACGACGTAATATCACAGTTTGATAGTTTCACGCGCCCCGAAACTGGCGTGATCAAAGCGATGATTGAGTTGACTTAGAACTGGATGACTATGGCTGAAACTTAGGCATGTCGTGGACGCTAGCGCCGGGCAACAGGTCGGGCCAGTCAGGCAGTTTCACATACGGCCGACTATGCAGCACGTTTCACTTTTGCGATGGATTTCTTGGTCGCGTACAACTGGCTGTTTCCACGCTTGCCAACAAATTCTACGGCACCAGCGAGACGGAGGCAGTAGGCGACTTTTTGTGCGAACCAGCGCGCTTTACCCATCGCGGCTGCCAACTCTGCGGTGTCGAATGGCTGTGGCAATTCACCGAGAGGCAGCAGAGCTAAGAGGTCGCTAAGTTTGGCGAACTCAAATTTCGATTCAATTCCCACCAGGTTTTGTTCGAGAGTTTTGTAGCGTTTTCCGCGCCTCCGACTTGGGCGAACGCGATCGATGCGAATCTCCTCAGCTTCGATCAGCACGACTTCGAGGATTAGTTTCCGATGCGGGAAAATATTGCCAAAGTGCACTAGGTCCAAAAAGATGTCGAGCACATCACCGCGCTTGGGACTCAGGCGCTTACGCAGCACTTCGCCAGCGGGCGCGTCAAGCGTAACCAGTGTTTTGCGAGCGATGATCGGTTTCACGATGCGCACGCGCTTGGTCTGTTCGCTGAGCAAACATCGCGTTTTGTCGCGTAGAGCTCCGAGAGAAGCATGCTGGATCTCGATCAGTTCGCCGCGTTTCCCGATGGCGTCGATGCGGTACCCATGTACGGTCACTTCGGTCTTCGCCTCCGAAGTTGCGTAGGCCAGCTTGAGTTGTCGATGCAATGCGGTTTCCATACCAACCAAGCCTTAAGTGAAAAAGTGACGGTAGATAGTGTAGCAGAAATGAGAGCGGCGTTTAAATGCCAACATGAGCCTAATTCCACTGCGATCCTTGCCAAGGAATTGTCCAAGCACCAGCACGCAGATTCTCAATTAAGGGTGGCACACTATGCCGTTAATCCTCTTGCAGCCGATGGCACGTCCCTGAGTATTCGAAGGACGTGGCTGGTTGAATCACGCCCTTTGAGGCTCGCATTACTCGCCTTCTCAGGGCGTGCCACCAGTGGCGTGCCACCAGTGGCGCGCCCCTAAGAGCAACGCTGTGATGTATTTTCGTAGGCGAATTCGCGCGTTTTTAGACTACAGGTACTTCATGGTCGCATCCGGCAGATGCGACCTACCGTGGGTCACTCTTGCCGAGCTTGCCGAGTGTGACCTTGCACCTGCTGGTAAGGTCCTAGACACCCAAGTCGCGTACAGTCACGAGCGTTTGAAGTTTCAGGCCAGCGGCTTCAATGGCTTCGCGACCTCCTTCCAGACGATCGACAACAGCCAGAATGCGGTCGACTTGCAAGCCAAATTCGCGTGCGGCTTCGACGGCTTTGAGGGCACTTCCGCCACTGGTGACGACGTCTTCGACAATGACGACTTTCATGCCTGCTTTAACGGGCCCTTCCACTTGGCGGCCCATCCCGTGCTGTTTGGCTTCTTTGCGAACGATGAATCCGCGAACGTCCAGGTTCTGCTGGCCCGCCAAGGTGATTGTCGCGGCAGAAATCGGGTCAGCTCCAATGGCCATCCCACCGATCGCGTCTGGTAATGGGGAACCTAGTAATTGCAGCATGCCCGCGCCCACTTGGTTCGCTCCTTGCGGATGGAGCGTCAGTTGGCGGCAATCGAGGTAAAACGACGCCGTCCTGCCACTGGCCAGTACAAACGAACCGAATTGAAGGGCGTGTTCTTTGATCAGAGCAATTAGGCGATCACGGTCGTAAGTAGTCATGGCTATTTTAGAATTTGTTTTTGAGATAAGAGTGGAAAGAATGCACTCGACGGAAATGGCGTCAGCACTCGCGAGCGGGAGAATATTGTAGTAATGCACGCCCATTGCGGGAACCGTGGCAGATGACTACGGTCTACTTCGCGGCTGAGCTGAAATGGTTAGAATTTGTCGGAGTGATGGCTGCATTAGCTAACGCAATTTGGACTATTCCACAGATCAGATGTCATGGCGCGAGATTTTCTCAAGGACTGCAAAGATTATTACGACGTGATCGTCATCGGCAGCGGTTTAGCTGGGATGACGACTGCGAATATTCTCGGTCGCGCGGGCCACCGCGTCCTTTTGCTTGAGCAACATTATAAACTCGGTGGCTTGGCAACTTGGTTTAGGCGTCCAGGAAGTCACATTTTCGATATCTCGCTGCATGGTTTTCCGGCTGGGATGCTGAAGAGCTGCAGGCGCTATTGGAACGAAGACATCGCATCCAACATCGCGCAGTTAAAAAATATCCGCTTCGACAATCCGATGTTCTCGCTGACGACAACATTTAATCGCGAAGATTTTACAAAGCTGCTTACCAGCGACTTCAAAGTACCCGCCGAGAATGTGACTGCATTCTTCGACACCGCCCGAGGGATGAATTTCTACGATGACCAACGCCTGACAACCGGCGAGTTGTTCGAAAAATTCTTTCCGGGTCGCGAAGACGTCGTGCGGTTGCTCATGGAACCGATCACCTATGCAAACGGTTCGACACTGGAAGACCCAGCGATCACCTATGGGATCGTCTTCTCAAACTTCATGGCCAAAGGTGTCTACATCTACGAAGGTGGCACGGACGACTTGGTCACCAAAATGGAAGCCGAATTGAAACGGAACGGAGTGGACATCCGCATTCGCAGTGACGTGTCCAAGATCGAAGTTGGACCCAACGGCGTCTGTGCTGTGGTAGTCAACGATCGCCGTATCGGGTGCGGAAACGTAATCAGCAACTCAAACTTGAATGCGACCGTTTTCAATTTGGTCGGCGAAGAACATTTCGAGCCCGATTTCGTCGAACAAGCGCGGGCGGTGCGACTGAACAATAGCAGCACGCAAGTCTACATGGCGATCAAAGAAGGCGTTGAAATCGATGAGTCAACCGGCGATCTGCTGTTCTGCTCTACCGCGCCGCTATTCCGCACCGAGGCTTTGCTCAGTCGCAACATCACCAGCCGCACTTTCAGTTTCTATTACCCGCGCACTCGCCCCACCGGTAAGCGTCGTCACGCCATCGTTAGCAGTACCAATGCCCGCTACGAAGACTGGGCGAACCTCAGCGAAGAGGAGTACGAGGCCAGCAAGCTGGACCTGATCGAAACGACGCTCGATGCACTCGAAAAGTACGTTCCGAACGTGCGCGAGAAGATCGATCACGTCGAAGCTGCCACGCCGCGAACGTTTCAGCATTACACCAAACACTTATCCGGCGCGAGCTTTGGCACGAAGTTCGAAGGGCTGGCCGTCAGCCGCGCCTTGCCGGCTCAAGTGCCCGGTTTGTATCACGCCGGCAGCGTCGGCATTATCATGTCCGGATGGTTGGGCGCGATCAATTATGGCGTCATCGTTGCGAATGAAGTCGATCAACGGTTGTTGAACAACCCAGTGGCATAGGCTTCCAGCCTGTGTCTGTTCCCATCACTACAAATCTATGCCGTTCGACACAGGCTGGCAGCCTATGCCACTAACTTAGCTGCCACAGCCTCCGCCACAACTACTGCCGCAGGCTGACCCGCCGTCACCGCCCCCTGCATCACCGCCTCCGCCTTCATGGCCGCTAAGGTCGCCGCCAAAGCCGAAGGAATCAAACCAGCTTGAATGAGAAGCGTCGCTAGAGTCAGTACCCAATAGCCCGAAGTCGGTGCCATTAGATACTTCACCGTCAACGCCATCCACCGCTTCCATGGGACAGTCTGGGGCTTGGAAGGGAGCTTCCGGGTCCAGAGCAGCACTTTCACCCGCGTGAAAGCCTTCCTCGCCCACGCTGAACGCAGGCTCCCCGCTCTCGCTAACGATGGTTGCGTCGTGGCAATAAGTATTATTCGAATGCATAAAGCTGGACCACATCCAAAGATACATCAATGAATCCGAGCCACTGTGATAGCGTTGAAGCATGGGCTCATGTGCGGTGGTCGTATCGGCAGCAGCGCCGATTGGGCGGGCTGGCGTTAGACCTGGACGAACGATGTTCGTATAAACGCGTCGATGCAAGTTATCAATGTTCATGCGACTGCGGAAGGCCTGTTCGAGTTGTTCGATAAAAGCTTCGAACTCCGCTTTTTTCGATTCCGTGTAGGCGTCGTACGTTTGTTGCGAAGCAAAGACACCATCAAGCCGTTCGTTGAGCGTCTGCGGTCCTGCCGCAGATTGAAGTTCCGCATCAAGTCCGTTGACGGAGATTTGGATCGGGTAGACTCCGATATCATGAACTCGAGAAACCTTGATCTCGATGATGACCGCGATAGTGGCCAAGTGGTGTTCGAGTAGCAAGGACAAACTCGAAAACGATTCACCGTGCGGAGTACGCTGGCGCGAGAGTGTTTCCATGGCTACCGGCATATCATCGGAATTCGTTGACGCTTGATCCTCGTAAAGGACTTGTTCATCCTTAGTGAACTTCACCACATCGGTAACGCCAACAGAGCGTAGGCCGATGTTGATTTCTTGCATGATCGACAGGGCGGTGAATGTCTCGTGTTCTTCGCGCTTCGACAGCAGATTGCCTGTCATTAACTCAGCGAATCGTCGGAATCCCTTGGTCGGTTTGCGGCGGAGTTGTGTTAAGTGGCTCGGATCGATCGTCATCGTTGCTGATAGATACACTGTGGTTCTCCTACATTCTTTTATTTAGCTGTCCGCTTCGCAGTTACCGCAACTTGCCGACACTTCAACTTGAGTGCTGCGCACGTTTGCTCCACCCCAATAGTCCGCCGGAGGTTCACCGAAACGCTCATGATATCGAGCTAGTGTTAACGAGTATTGCTGCGAGTTCACTTCGTGATCGCTACTCGGTTCATGATGAATTATTTTACCAAGATACTGCTGGCAGAAGCTCAGATAGGTGCGCGTGAACAAAATGAGCTCGTGCCAGGCCAAGTCAACTCGCGCCGATGGAGTAAGTTGACCCTGGGTGTTTTCGGCGGCCAGCATTAGGAATTTGATCGTTTCCGATAATGCTTTTTGACCCTCTGCAGGCGGGCAGAATAGGGCTCGGGCGAGTTTTATTCGCAGCAAAGGCCGAGCCACTAGAATTTCAGCGGCAAGTAGGTCAGGTTGCAGGTGTTGCGCGTTCTCAGCCATGGACCACTAAAACTTCTTGCGGGGGACAGATTTGAATTCGTCCAAGATCGCTTCCGTCGGGCTAGCTGGTTTGAACTCAAATTGCTTTGGGTCCAAACGGCGAACAGCACCAGGGTTATTGGCAGCGCGGGCTTGTGCCATGGCATCCATACTGCTGTTTTGCGGGAGAGCGGCACCCGGTGGAATCTGGAACCAACCTACGCTCTTGGGCATATAGTTCACATCTTCGATCGGATTGGGGCTCTTGCCGGTGCGATCGATGGCAATCGATTGAAGAAACTCTTCATAGATGCTCAAGTCATAAAAGACGCGCGGTGGAATAGCGGTTGTAAACTGCTGGCGGTCCCAAACACCGGCCGGTGAACGGATTTCGTACGTCTCAACAATGGTAGCCCCAGCATCGCGATCAAGTGTGATAGTTGCAGTTTGGCCGGGTTCGATGCGCACTTGCTGAACTTTGCCGGCCTGACGTTGATCGGCGAGCAGGATTAGGAGTGCGGTTCGGTGCGAGTTCACAAGGCCGAGTTGAGC
>JAYVHC010000454.1:0-3101 GCA_043771575.1 Planctomycetia bacterium | reverse complement strand
CGAGCACTTCGAGGTCGCCGCGCCACGCTCGCAATTGAGCTTGCCGCCGCGAACTGCCGGTGCCGATGCGCGAGCCCGCAGGCAGATCTTCAAACATGGCGCGCGAGCGACTGACCAAACAATCTTCCGTTGTCTCACGCTCAGGTACTGCGGCCAACACGAGCGTCGGAACCGCCAACGTGGGTAGATCTTTTAGACTATGCACGGCCACGTCAACGCGACCGGCTAACAATTCTCGCTGAATCTCTTTGGTGAACAGCCCTTGCCCACCAACCTCGCTCAGCGGCCGCGCCGACACGTCGCCGGTCGTGGTGATGATCACCAATTCCACTTCGTATCCTGCCTCAGTTAATTGCGACTTAACCCAGCCCGCCTGCCATAAGGCCAGCTTGCTGCCGCGCGTTCCAATTCGGATCACTGCATTCCTCCCAAAGCGTTGCGTCCTACTTACAAGCCAGAAGCATAACTCGCTCTCGACGACCGTTCTAGCCGTTGGGATTCGGAGAATTCGCAAGTTGAATCCGGTCACTCACGAAACTAGCTACAATGAATCACCAGCTTCATTGATGCTCCTCCACTCATATTACCAGAGCAAAAAATCTTGACACAACGCCTTCCCTCAGCGGACTTTCCGATCGGTTATTGTACCAATGTTCACGCAGGTACTTCGCTCGAACAAGCCCGCTCGAACCTACTGCAATACGCGGGTCGAGTTCGCAGTGAAGTGGCTCCGGACGGTCGCTTGCCCGTCGGTCTATGGCTTGCCGAACAGGCTGCGAACGAACTGATAGAACAACAATCGGTGGTCGAATTCCGAGATTGGTTGCGAGACCATCAATTTCTGCCCTACACGATGAACGGTTTTCCGCAGGGAGATTTTCATCAGCCGGTCGTGAAGCACGCGGTGTACGAACCCACCTGGAGCTGTCATTCGCGGGCTCGCTACAGTATGTGCCTGGCGCAAATACTCGATGTGTTGCTGCCCGCCGGAGCGAACGGATCGATTTCGACTTTGCCAATCGGTTGGCCGCATTGTCCTTGGCATGCTGAGGAATTTCATTTGGCCGCCGATAATTTGCTGGAGGTTGCCAAATTCCTCGATCAGCTCGCTCAGCGCAGCGGTCGTGAAATTGTGCTAGCCATGGAGCCAGAGCCAGGTTGTATTCTCAATACTGCCGACGAACTGACCGAATTTTTCCAACACTATTTGTTCAGTGGCCCTGATGCCAAGCTGGCTCGACGCTACTTGACCGTTTGTCACGATGTCTGCCACAGCGGCGTGATGTTCGAATCGCAAATCCAAGCCCTGGAAACCTACCGCAAAAACGGAATTCGTATTGGCAAAGTTCAAATTTCATCGGCAGTGCATGTCCCCTGGGATCGCGTCATCGGAAAACCTGAACGCCAGGCTGCGATGCTTGCCCAATTGCGCGGGTTGAATGAGCCCAAATACTTGCATCAAACCACCCGTTCCCGCCACGACGGTTCCCTAGATGCGTTGGTCGAAGATCTCCCTCAAGCGCTACAGAAGTGGATTGTTGCGGATGCGTATCCTACGACGCCCTGGCGAGTTCACTTCCACATTCCGATCTACGTCGATACTTTTGGCGAATTGCAAACAACTCAAGCCGATATCAAACTCGTTTGCAATCATCTGCAGCAGCATGCCACTGACGATTGCGACGGTTCTACATGGTTCACTGGTCATTACGAGGTGGAGACTTACGCCTGGCCTGTCTTGCCGTCGGAACTCCAGCAACCCGATTTGGCAAAAGGCATTGCCCACGAACTGCAATTCGCTAAGCAAATCATTTGAGCGCACAGACTGAATACCAGAGCAAGCTAGAACGCCACAACACCTGCCCGTCAGAGGCCCTCGCACAAGAGTACCCCGCTTATGGCTGCTACACTTAAGTCCTGACCAGTTTCACGGCTCCCCCTCGCGAGAGCCACTGTCAGGCAGGTGTTGAACGAAAGGTTGCCGGTAATCAAGCTTCAGCAATCTGCAACTAATGTTACGCTTATCGCAAGCAACTTCCAAGGCTACCACCGCAGGATTTCAGAAGTTGTTCGAAATGAAGTGCCGAACGTAACGCCTGCCACTACTTTGACCCGGGCTTGGCTTGTGTGCGTCGTTGGGCGAACAACCAAACATGCACCTCGTCGTTGCGGTAAGTCTGAGTCCAACTGTCGTGTCCCACGCCAGGATACTCGGTGTACAGCGGCGACCCGCCTGTCGCTTTGATCGCATTGATAATGATTCGCGATTTTTCCACTGCAACCGCTTTATCTTCGTCACCGTGGAAGCACCAAATCGGAATGGATTTGATTGTCTCAGCCGTGGACGGATCGCCGCCACCGCAAATCGGCACCGCTGCCGCGAAGAACTGGGGCCGTCGTGCGATGGCGTCCCATGTGCCGTAGCCGCCCATCGACAAACCTGTAATGTATATTCGATTCTTGTCGATAGCAGCGTCTTCAAGCATCGCATCCACCACGGCAAAAGTCAGCTTCATGGAGTCGCTGGCTTCTGCGGGCATTTTGATTGCACCCTGGGCCGACCAATCAATGTCGGCCCATTTTTCTCCTGTTGGGCATTGGGGTGCGATGACATAGCAAGGGTTCTTTTCGCGTCGACTTAGTTTGCAGAAATCAGCCATCCCATGCTTCAGTTGCGCGACATTGTCGGCACCGCGTTCGCCGGCACCATGCAGGAAAATCACCAGCGGATAAGACTTGTTCGGATTGTAACCAAGCGGCTTGAGCAAGCGGTACTTTAGTACCTTGCCACCTTCGCTTGCGTACTCGCGAGGTTCAAACAACTTCGCTGGCTCTTCTGACACTGCCTCTTGAATTGCAGTTTCTTTCAATTTAGGCTCCTGACTAAACGTTTTTACGCACAGCAAGTTCAAGCACAGTAGACTGGCGAAGGCAAGGGTTTTTCTCATGTTGAACCTATATTTTGGAAAGGGGTTTTATTGGGGGAACACTGTTTTCGGTCGGTCACGCTTGCCGAGCCTTATCACCTAGCAGCGGATCTCCGAGAAGCTGTATTGTCCGCCTCGGGAGATGAGGACCCACGTGTTGGGTAAACTTTCACC
>JAYVHC010000453.1:0-4054 GCA_043771575.1 Planctomycetia bacterium | reverse complement strand
CGCCCGTCCGAAAAAGAAGATCTCGTGGAAATCTTGTGGTGGAGTCATCGTTGCAAGTGGGAACAGATCGGCGATACGGGCCCGATGACTATGCCATTGAAAGCTGCATTGGAATACATCGCCAAAGATCCCGTGGGTATCTTCTGGAGCTAATAACACGGTCCCTCGCAGCAAGCTTCCGAAAGCATTTTTTCAGCTTTGAATCGCCATCGACTCGAAGCGCATAAGTCGCGTTGTGGAGCGTAGAGTCTGTTTCCTTTTCAGGAACATCGCTACGCAGCTGCTTCAGGAAACGCGTCCGAATCTAAGTCTGCAATAACTTGCTCACAAACTTCAATAATCTTGCGAAGCTCACACGCAAAAAACTCTCGGCGCGGGTTGATTCGAAAAGCAGCCAATCGCTTGTGGACTTCTCGCTCAACCAATCCACAATTGCCTACCTCGAACAGTCACGTTTGAAGTTGCTTCCGGCGTACCAAGTGTCCATCGAAAAATCGACCTCTAACGATCGAGCGTTGGGAGCAACCGTTATGCACGAAATGTGCACGCAACGGGGTGAAGAACGGTGTTAATTCGTGCATTTTGTGGACGCTATGGAACGACCTTCTTTTTCAAAAGTCATTGTAAGCCAATCGTTTGCGACGACGGGGACCAGTCGAATTGCTGGATTGACGTCGTTGGGTGCAAGCCGACGGAGCGGCTCGCCTAAACTTTTTTGTTTTGCAGGCCTAACGATTCAAAAACTAAGGCCAGTATCAAGCGATACTGGCCTTGTTTCTTTGTGAAGCTTACGTCGAATGATGCAAACTTTATCTGAGTTGAAAATCTCGTTGATTACCAGCCGTAGAATCTATGACGCGATCCGTAGGCTAGTGAGTAGCTGCTACCTGGGTTGAAGTTGTAAAGGCCGCTGTAGGTGTAACTGGAGTTGGTGATAGGTCGCGCGGGGTCGAGGCCGATCCAGCGATTGTGTTCCATCCGCATGGATCGCTGCTCCGCTTCGAAGCGAGCCATTTGTTGCGGGTAGCTTAACGGTTTGGGAAAGTACATGGCGGCGGACGTCGAAGTCGTCAGCGGCAGCACATCTTTTTCGGGCTCTTGAGCTTGGGCTTGCAGGGGCGCTAACATCAAAACGGCGACTGCAAGCAAAAACAGTTTGTTCTGTCTATGCATCGAATTTCTCCACGGAAGGTAGGGAAGAACGCACACTCTATGGGACGCGCATGCACTTTTGGCATGAGCTTCCTGCGACACCTGAGAAGAGAGGTCAAATGACTGAGTTTGGAGCGGAGTCATCGGACAAGTGTTGCAGCGCGTGCGATCATTGAGTGCATCGAACAGGAACCCTCTCGAAGCTGATTGAAAACACAACGCAGCTCAAAGAATCGTTGTGCGCCATGTCGTAAGCAACTGGCGGGAAAACCCTTCACATTAAGAAAACCCTTCACATTAAAGCGTGTACGGCTGTTGTATCAAGTGGTTTGAGCAGGCAAGATGTTCTTCTGCCGAATGCTGGCAGGGCCCGCGAAGACGAGCGTGCGTTGTCCACTGCACATCGCATAGGCGATGGTATCGCTGCGCGACCATGCGAGTTCGCAAAGCGAGTGCGAAACACGTTGCACACCGCGCTCAATGGTCAAGTCAAAAAGCACCATTTCGCTCCCAAAATCGTAGGCCGTAGCGTCTTGGATATTGCGCGGCGGTTGCAGCTGGCTGAAGCCCAGCAACGATACACCACGTACTTGCGACAAGAAACCGATATCCTGCAACGACCGCTTAATTGCTACAGCTTCTGCTGCAGTGAGCTTTTGCCATTCGGTTCGTTTCAATTGATCCAGTAAACTCTGAGTGCTTTGGGCAAGCCCCGCTTGGCTGAGCGGCTGGGTCAGTTGCCGATAGCCTAGTACGATGCCGCCCAACCCAGCGGCGACTGCGGCTACGATCGCGTTGCGGCGATTCCACACAGGTGAAACAGCGCGGCGGGCCGCAGGCGATTTCTCCGCCACAAAAGGCGATTCGAGCAGTTCTTGCTGCTGCTTTGCGACTTGCAACGAACGCTCAAGCCGAGATTGCAAGTCGGCAGGGACATCGACGGCATGCAGAGCGCCCATTATGCGGCGATCAGTGTCATCATAATTCGGCTGGGACACAATTTGCACTCAAGATTTCGTAAAAGTTCTCTCTCATTATTTGGCGGCAATCATCTTTTCAGTACGGTGATTTCGATCGATTGGCAATTGGCAAAGGAGAAGTTTACCCCACGTGTCACTGAGGCAGAGCAATATCATCGAGACAACGTTTGAGGTGGCTTTTCGCACGGCTCAGCCGACTCATCACTGTCCCGATCGGTATCACAAGCGACTCAGCAATCTCCGTATAACTCAGTTGTTCAAAATAATACATCAGCACGACCGATCGGAACTCGGGCGGCAACTGTTCCAACGCCGCCTGAACCCAATCACGCCGTTCCAAATCACCTTCACCACTTTCAACCTGATCCGCAACATCTTCGTCCGTCGACGTGGCCCTGTGTGCCGCTGCCAAGCGACACCATCGCGCGAACTCGTTGCGAGTGATCGCCAGCAGCCAACCGCGTTCCGCTAGGGGATCGCGCAGTTGTTCGATCCACTTGAACGCCCGCAGAAATACTTCTTGCGTTATATCCTCCGCCGACGAATGGCAACCAGTCAAGCGAAACGCATAGCGAAAAACCATTTCATGGTTATCAGCCAAAAGTTGGTTTGTACGCGCGTGACGTCGTTGCGCCGTCCATTTTGCGACGTTATCCACTTGGGTGGCATCCGCTGTCGCCATAAGATGACCATCTCCGGCATCATCGCTCACAAGATTCTCAGCCAATCGACATGCTTTCACGGTTAGAGATGTCATGCAACGCGGCTTTATTCCCGCAGCCACCAATTTTACATGATTTTTCCGGGTTGGGTTCCTGTGGGCCTCTGCCTTTGTATCCAGTACACCCTCCGCAAAGCCACAGCGCCTGCCAACCCAAAATTTAAGTAGCCCCTGCTTGCCGAGCAGGGCTGGTATATTCTGAATTCGTATCAACCCAGCTACATTAAAACTCACTGGATGCCCAAGCCGTATAACTTGAGCGTCGCCCTGCCAAGGATGTCACATTGATTTATCTCGATCATCATGCAACCACGCCACTTGATCCGGAGGTGCTGGCGGCGATGCTGCCGATGCTGACCGAGCACTTCGCGAACTCAGGAAGTGTAACGCACGAGGCAGGTCGCGCCGTGGCAGAACACTTAGAACGTGCGCAGCATGAGCTGGCGTTGCTGATAGGCGGGTCTTCCGACGAACTGGTGATAACCAGTGGTGCGACGGAAAGCAATAACTTAGCTTTGTTTGGAGCCTGCTTGCACCCACGGCAAAAACGCCGCAAGATCGTTAGCCTAGTCAGCGAACACAGAGCGGTGCTGGACCCTCTGCGACGATTGGAGTCGATGGGTTTCGAAGTTGTCTTGCTGCCGGTGTGCGATCGCTATTGCGAAGTGCCGGGACAAGTCCTCCTTGATCGATTGCGTTCTACCATCGATGACAATACGGCGCTAGTTTCGGTGATGCTGGCCAACAATGAGATCGGTACTATTCAACCGTTGAGGGCCATTGCCGAAGTATGCCATGCTCGCGGCAGCCTCTTGCACTCAGATGCAACGCAAGCAGTTGGTCGGATGCCGCTCAAAGTCGATGACCTAAATGTAGATCTGATGAGTTTCTCGGCGCATAAATTCTATGGCCCCAAGGGTGTCGGCGGATTATATGTTCGCTCTCGAGGTCGACGCGTTAGGCTTCAAGCACAAATTGTAGGCGGCGGTCAGCAGCAGAATTTGCGATCCGGCACATTGAACTCAGCGGGCTTGGTGGGCATGACGGCTGCGCTGCGGAAATGCTATCAATTGAACGACTGGCACGCGCGGCCTGGTGAAATGGGAGTCGAGCAATTGCGTATTGCAGGTCTGCGGGAGCGGATGTTCGTCAGACTTAAAACTGAATTGGAGGCAATACAGCTGAATGGTCCAAGCTTGCA
>JAYVHC010000452.1:0-3025 GCA_043771575.1 Planctomycetia bacterium | reverse complement strand
CATTCCTCCTGCGGATTCCGACGAGTAACGCAGGTGTCTGGAAAGGGTATTTGTAGTATGAAGTTCTCAGATTTTGTGAGTGGCAAGGCCATCCGTGCCGATCTACGTTCGACCGATAAAGCGAGCGTGATTGGGGAGTTGGTTGAGTCGCTGTTGGTTGCTGGCGAAATCAAAGCGGCTGACAAGGAAGATATTGTCAAAGCGATTTTGAAGCGCGAAGAGTTGGGCAGTACGGGTATTGGTCGAGGTATCGCCGTACCGCACACTAAGCATCCTAGCGTGAATAAATTGATTGGCACTGTTGGTGTTAGCACCAATGGAGTTGAATTCGAGAGTCTGGACGGCGAGAAGGTGCAGTTGTTCTTCTTGCTCGTTTCGCCCCCGGATCGCCCTGGCGATCACTTAAGGGCGCTCGAAAACATTTCGCGACAATTGCGTGATGAAACATTCTGCCGGTTCCTGAAGCAAAGCAAGACGTCTGATGACATTCTGCAGTCGCTAAATGAAGCGGATAGTAGTCAGTTTGGTTCGTAGAAAAGTGATGGATTATTTGCGTCCATTTCGGAAGTTTTTGAGCCGTTACCCAGAAAGTTTTCAGAATTTTGCAGCCAGAAGATGGAATGTCAGCCACAGTTCAAAGAATTGTAATTGTTAGCAACGAGCAGGGTTTGCATATGCGACCTGCCGACTTGCTCGTGCGCGCTGCAGGCCGCTTTCAAAGCCAAATCGAAATTGAAAAAGACGGTCACTCAGTTGATTGCAAGAGCATCATGGGGATTCTCACCCTCGGTGCCGCGCAAGGCGTATCGTTAAGACTGAGGGCGACGGGGGTTGATGCCGAAGAAGCGCTGAAGTGCCTAGCCGAATTGTTCGCAGATGGATTCAATGAGTCCGATTCAGACGTTGCTTAGCTGAAGCCACCAGGCGAGGCTATGCCAAGTTCGATCCGCTTTGGGTTGGATGTGCAACGGCTGGGTTTTTACAATTTGATATAAGACATTATGTACACCACTCAAATCGCCTGCCTCGCATTCAGTCGACCGCTGCCTAGGGCATTCTGCGGTCGCTTGAAACCTCGCGCGTGCGAAACTGAGTTGACAGTAGCCCCCCAATGCTTGAACTGCAAGGTATCGCGGTCTCGCCAGGAGTTGCCATCGGAAAGGTTTTGATCCTTGACCAAGAAGGTTACCGGATCACTCGCTCTCAGATAGATTCCTCAGACCGAAACAATGAAGCACAGCGATTGCGACAAGCGATCGATGAAGCTTCGTCGCGCTTGGATGAACATCGGCAGCGTTCGGCTGAGAAGCTGGGTAAAAAAGTTGGGGCAATTTTCTCTGCGCATCAACAAATGCTGCTCGATCCGAGCCTTCACGCTGAGTGGCTTCGGTTGATTGAGGACGAATGCTACAGCGCCGAGTACGCGATCTCCTCGGTGCTCAATCGCTACTCGCAAGCCTTCCGTAACATGGGCTCCGGGATGATGAGTGAACGAGCCGCAGACGTGCGTGATGTCGAACGCACGCTGCTCGAAGCGCTCGGAGGACATCCTACGCAAGACAGTGGTGGCGATGGGCAATCGGTGCTCGCTAGCCACGATTTAACGCCGAGCGAGACGGCCAAGTTAGATCGCGAAAAAATCCTGGGCTTTTGCACCGAAGTCGGCGGGCCAGGCGGCCACACCGCGATCGTAGCTCGCGGTTTGGAGATTCCCGCAGTCGTCGGACTTGGAACGTTTTTGCATCGGATCGCCAATGCAGCCGATGTGATCGTCGATGGGTATCGCGGGCGCGTGATATTACAACCCACCGAAGAGGTTCTCGCGCGATATCGTGAACGGATGGAAGTTCGAGCGACGCGTACGACGAAACTCAGCGAACTGCGAGATCTGCCCGCCCAGACGCTCGACGGGACGCATGTGAAACTCATGGCGAACATTGAATTCCCCTACGAAGTGGATGCTTGTTTGGCGCGCGGCGCCGAAGGCGTTGGGCTGTATCGCACTGAGTTTCTGTATCTCGGCTCGGTGAAAGAGCCGACCGAGGAGCAGCATTTCGAGGCATATCGACAGGTTGTCAGTGCGATGGGCGGTAAGCCCGTGGTGATGCGAACGCTCGACTTGGGGGCTGATAAGATGGGCCAGTCGCCGCAATCCGATCGCGAAAACAATCCCTTCTTGGGGCTCCGCAGCATCCGCTTGTCTTTAAGAAATCCGCAAATGTTTCGCACACAATTGCGAGCCATGTTGCGGGCGGCATCGGCAGGAGATTTACGAATCATGTTCCCGATGATAACGACCTTGCATGAATTGCGAACCGCGCGGATGGTCCTGCGGCAAGTGATCGATGATTTGCAAGAAGAAGGTATTAGCGTTCCAGCCAAAGTCTCGGTGGGCATGATGGTTGAGGTTCCAGCGGCAGTGCTGATGTTGGATCACTTGTTGCCAGAAGTGGATTTCATCAGTATCGGAACCAACGATCTGATCCAGTACACATTGGCGGTGGATCGCACGAATGAATATGTCGCCGACTTGTACACCGGACTGGATCCATCGGTTCTGAGGTTGATTAAGCAGTCGGTCGACCAAGCGCTGAAATACGGAGTGGATGTCAGTGTTTGCGGGGAGATGAGTTCAACTCCGCTGTGTGCTTTGCTGTTGGTTGGCTTTGGTGTGCGGACGCTTTCTGCACCTCCTTCGGCAATACCGCAAGTGAAGCAGGCGTTGCGCAACGTTACGCTGTCGGACTGTGAAGCGATGGCCAATCGCTCGCTCGGATTTGGAACCGCTCGGGAAGTAGATGCGTACTTGCAGGGGCGGTTTGCCGAGTTGCTTCCTGAGATGGCGATAGGAGCTTAGGTGGAATGAGCAAAACACGCTTGCGAATTCGATTTACCAAAGCAGGTGATCTGCGATGGATCAGCCATCGTGATTTGGCACGCGTGTGGGAACGTTTATTGCGAAGGGCTGGATTGCAATTGGCGTTTAGCGAAGGTTTTAATCCCAAGCCGCGGATTAGTTTCCCAA
>JAYVHC010000451.1:0-2883 GCA_043771575.1 Planctomycetia bacterium | reverse complement strand
GTCACCCATTGATGTCGTCAGCATTTGCTGAACGTGAACATGAGTTAAAGGAACAGATCGACTCCATTCCATTGGGTAGCAAAGAGTCGCGCGCGGTTTTGTTTTTCTCTGGGGAACCAGTTACAGGCTCGCAAGGCATCGACGCTGTGTTCGCGAGCCGCGTGCTTGAGCCATTTCAAAAAATGGTCCAGGCAGATTACACCAATCGTTGGAATGTTAAGAGTGGTGGACGTGGTCGACGATTGGGCGAAGCGAATTCTCGGCTTATGCTTACCGGGCTTCCGCGAGGATCCTTCGGTTTAGAATTGGCACGATCCGCAAGCGATGATCTGTTCGCAGACGATGAAGTTGCAGACACACTGTCTCATGTGACGCGACTCGTCGATGCTTCGGCCCGCAGTGACGAAGACTTCGCGGCCGAACTTGATGAAGCGGCTCCTAGAGTTGTGCAAAACCTGAAGCTGTTTCTTGAAGTCATCGCCAAGGGGAAAGCTGGGTTGCGGCTGGAAAGCGGTGATCTGCGTTGTTCCATGTCACCCGACCAAGCCCTTCTCGCATTTAATCGAGTTTCTGAAACACGAACGGACGAAGAAACCGTGCGAGTTGTCGGTACGTTCACCGGCGTCTTACTCGACTCCTGGATGTTCAACTTTGCAACGGATGATGGCGAACGCATCGCTGGCAAGATCGACCAGAGTCTTACGGAAGAGGATTTAGTCGAATTTGATCGCAAGTTCTTCAAGCAACGATGCATTGCAACTGTCGTCAAGACAACCGTCGACTTCAAAAATGGTCGTCAACGCGTTTCCTATCAGTTGGCTAAACTCGAACCGTTTGTCGACTCACCAAAGTTAAGCTCATCCGATGTGGAAAACGATCCTGCATAGCTGCATAACGATTGTCCGAGCCGCATCCGCAGAAGCGCTTACAGGCGACAGTTTGCTAGTTCACACCGCGTTCCGTTTAAGAGGTCTTCTTTAATCGCAAACAGATAAACGGCAATCAGATTTACCTAAGCCGCTGTCAATAAACAACTTGCTTATTTAATCGCAAAATGAGACGCGGATGAATGAAACCGAGACCAGAGCCGAACACATTGACCCGGCGCTAGCCGCTGCTGGTTGGGGCGTAGTGGAGGGTAGCCGCATACGCCGCGAGTATACCATCACACAAGGAAGGCTCGAAGGTTTTGGACGGCGTGGCAAGTCGCTGACGGCTGACTACGTGCTGATCTGTCGTGACACCAAGCTGGCCGTTCGTCGAGCCCAACGCCTCGCCCGCCTCTACGAGCGGAAGCGCGCCGCGCTGGACGCGTTGAAGTAGTCGCTGCTGCGCCAAGCCTTCACCGGAGAACTGTGATGAACGATAAAATGAATGCCAAGAATCCCACGGAGCGGCAGGGCCAGTTCCTCGCCTACATTTTTCAATATGGCCTTGTCAACGGTTGCTCTCCGGCGGAAGCGGACATGCAGCGGTATTTTCAAATCACTGCTCCCAGCGTGCACTCGATGGTGCTCACGCTGGAACGGCGTGAATTCATCAGTCAAGTGCCCGGGAAGGCGCGCAGTATCACGTTGCTGATTCCCCCAGAGTCGGTGCCCGCCCTGAAACGCGCGTCCAGCGCCGAAGTTATCGAACCCATGCTCAACGAAACCCAACGCCTCGCCCGCCTCTACGAGCGGAAGCTCGCCGCGCTGGAGGCGTTGAAAAAGTCGCTGCTGCACCAAGCTTTTTCAGGCAAATTGTAGAAAAAAACTACTTTGCTTGACAGTTGTCAACAGTTAGGAGTACTATTAAGTCGATGTCTAGACCGAGGCACCCCAAGCCAGCGATCGAGAGGGCGTTACAGTACGCCGAACAACTGGGTTGGCAAGTCGAGTTGTCAAACGGGCACGCCTGGGGGCGATTGTATTGCCCGTTTAGTTCGCGAGCGGGTTGCATTATTAGCATCTGGTCCACGCCGAAAAGCCCAGATAATCACGCCCGGCAAATCCGAATGGGCGTCGATTCGTGCCCACATCGAGCGGATTCGGACGATGATTCGGCAGAATTCGATGTGGCTGGAGAGCCAGAATCATGAACGAGAATACTAAAGCGACTTGTGAGTCAGAGCATGACTTTGCCTTGATTTTGGGGGGCGTCGTAGAGCTTACATCGTCTATTGAAGACGCCCTGTTCGATGCTGGTTGCGGAGATGCGACGCTGAGCATGCAATATGGGTTGCTCTATCTAGAGTTCAGCCGGTCGGCAAAGTCGCTTGCGGATGCGATCATCAGCGCAATCAACGACGTGAGGAAGTCGAACATCGGAGCTTATGTGTTGCGAGTGGACGAGTGCAACCTCGTGACGGCATCAGAAATCGCGCGGCGGATCGGGCGCAGCCGTCAATTAGTTCATCAGTATATGACCGGCCAACGGGGACCCGGCGGATTTCCGCCGCCGGAGTGTCACTTGACAGACCATGCGCCGCTGTGGGCATGGTGTGCGGTCAGCTATTGGCTGGTCCAAAACAACTTGTTGCGCGCGGAAGAAAGCTGGAATGCGGAAGTCGTCGAAGCGATCAACAACTGGCTAGAGTCATCCCGACAACGTCAGCGTTATCCGCAACTCGTTGATGATATCACTCGCGGGTTGCAGACGCAGCAATGATAGGTTTTTTTGCGCTGTGACGAGCTTAAGGGACGGACAAGTACACCGTGAACAAAACCGAAACCCGCGCCGAACACATTGACCCGACGATAATAAAGAGTTGCTGAAACTGCTCACCAGCATCATCAAGACAACCAAGAAAGGAATGAGGCAATGACCGTTGTCCATTGTCAACCGTCCATTGTCCATTGATACCGATGACGATCCAAAATCACGAAATCCGCTTAGAAAGCA
>JAYVHC010000450.1:0-15059 GCA_043771575.1 Planctomycetia bacterium | reverse complement strand
CGCCCGCGACGGTCGGCAGTAAAGCCATAAAACATCGTCCGCAGGAACTGCATGAGCGTTGTCTTACCAGCTTCGTTCGGTCCGTAAAACACAGTCATCGTGTCTGGCATCGAGTCGACGGTCTGACCCGACCAAACTCCAAAGCCATCGATTTGAACGTCTTTGATTTTCACTTTTCGGATCCTCCGAAACGTCGTGTGGGAGCCACCAAGTCAATTTGGTGACCGCGCAATAGATCTACGCCCAAAAGTGTGCAGCGCTCGAGCGTCGCTAATTGCGAACCCACTTCGGTGCTCGTCAGGGCAGCTTGCCAGACGCTGGAAGCGGGAGTCTCAGCGTCGACACGCGGTTTAAAATTTAGTTGCTTAGCTTGTTCTTTGCGGTGGGTGGCGGCGATGCGCAAAAAGTCACCGAGAATCGTATCTTCATCATGCCATTTCGCGGGCAGTTGCTTGGGCGGCAGAATCTCAATGTCGGTCGACCAACATGCGGGCGAACCATGACCGAACTCACGTCGTAACCACGAAAGCAGCTCGTCCAAAGCGCTCGGTCCAACAACGCTGGCGTTCTCAAGATCCATATGCACGCGCCATTTCACCAACATGTGCCGCCCAGAGCCTTCGCTCTGAACACGAGCGACGCGCTTTGCCAACAACTGTCGCAGGTCGCGTCCGAGCGCAACATCTTCAGCATCAATCTCTTCAACTGAGTAACGAACTTGGTCAGTTTCAATTTGATGGATCTGTAACTTTCGCTGAGCATCCACGTCGACGAATGTAAAACCATGTGCGCCCGCTTCGGTGAGCGAGCGAGCTTGAGGCGAACCGCAGTAACGTATCACGGGCTGTTCGTTGCTGAGCACTTCGGGTTGATGCTTGCCACCCAGTGCCCAGTAATCGACACGTTCGGATGTGAGTGTCTCGGCGTCTGCATTGCCGTAAGCGATTGCAATGATAAAGTTATCATCCGGTTCCACCGCATATTCCGCGCTGCGAACCGTTTCGGAGCCATCACAGCTTCGGCCCAACAACGTTACGAGCGGCGTCTGATGACGGCGGAAAACAAGATGTTCAACTTGTTTCTCGGTGAACAAGTGCACATTGCCGGGGAGCGAAATTGCGGCTGGCCAGCGATCGGTATCATCCGCGTTGCCACCCACCCAGTAGATCTGAATGTTGTGTGCCTTGAGTTTCTCAAATTGTTCAAGTAAGAATGCGACCCCTTGAGCCCCACTGGCCACGGGGTTGAGCAGGTCGCCAGCCAGGATCACAAAGTCGACATTCTCGACGACGGCATGCTCAAAGATCGCTTCCGCAGCCCGCCAAGGAGCATCCACCAACACTCGCTTAAGGTGATCGGGTAAGTCTAAAATGTCTTGCAGCGGACGTTCGAGATGAAAATCGCTGGCGTGAATAAAGCGAAACGATTCTTTCGCCATAACTGCTACCTCCCTGATGGCAGACCACATGCGATGCCGACCGCGCAGAGCGGAAACGAAATGTTGGCGTCGCAGGCATTGGAAGTCTAACGCAATCGGCCAAGCTGCGCCAACGCTGTTTCTTACCCAAATGGCCGATCGGACTCAATTCATGTTTTGCTAGCAATGCGGCCCGGCACAAGCGATCAGCTAAGCCCACTACGCGAACAACTTCAGTAAGCTGGGCTACTATGTTTCGCCACGATTGTGGCTGGCCAATCGGGTTGGATGAACTGGACAATGGTCACCCACACTGCTGAAAGTATGATTTTCAGAAGAAGCAAGCTCACGCATGCAAATGATTTCGCCGAATGATGAGTGGGTTTGCCAGTTACAGGACGATCGACTGATCGTTAATTGGCGAAAACGAACTGAAGAGCATCCTCGCTACTCATCGGTTCATAGCGCTCTAATGAAACGATTGGATCAGTGGCGCGATTTCTGTAGTTGCGCGACTTTTCATCCCGAAGGGATATCCGACAAGAGCCGGAGGTTGAGCGGAGCGACACCACCGGAAAAAGATGCGTGCAGTGCGGTCCGATCCTGACAGGATCGAAGAATCTTTGACCCCTAGTATCTGGCCACAGAACATGATTCTGTTCATTAACAGGATGTCTCGTTCGATATCTCGACGCTCATCGCAGAACTGCCCGAGATCGGCACACTCAATCGCGGAGAAAAGTGGCGATTGTGGCATGCATGCGAACATTGGCTGCGGTTAAGCGGCCGAAGCGAACTTGGGCGTAGTAAAGACCACATCGCCAGCCACTCAACTTGCCATTGAAGCGGGGGGTATTTTCTCGGTATAAGTCCCACGGAAATGTGTCTTTTTCGGACCTTCTCGCTGATCGCCGGCCATGCCTTCCTAAGTTCAATGCGAGCCATCGTTTATTTAACCGCGTGGGCGAGGCCCCGCGTGATCGACCAGCGATACACTGTCGCGCGGCTCGTTGGGCACGCGGTTAAATTAAACGAACAAACTTAATGTATTCGGTGCTAGCGATCAGCGAGAAGTGTCCTTTTTTCTAGGTTTTTAGAACATGCAACCGCGCTTGCTTTCAATAGTGCTCTTTGCCGCCGTGCAGTGCCTGGCACAGGTACCACATGTTCAGGCGCAGCAGTGGCTGACCGACCGTTCCCTTTCTGGGACACAGTTACCAACGCCCCCAGATTTGCCGTCGGTTCCCCCATTGGTCAGCTATAGCGAGCCGCCACCACCACTGGCACCCGAGGGCGCTCCGTCGGTTTTCGCACCGGATGTGGCCACCTTCGAAGCGGTAACCCAAGCAGACAGTCTGGTGTGGTATAACCCTTGGTCGTGGATTCCAAAGGATGGATGGAGCAACAGTGCGGAACTGGGCATCAATGGATCGGCTGGTAATTCTGAATCGTTTAGCTTCCAAACCGGTACGCGCTTCAAGCGAAAAACGGACTTCACTTTGTTCGATGTCCGTTTGTCCCACAACAACACCCGGGCCAACGGAATCGAGACACAAAACAATACGCTGCTTTATACCGATTTTGAGCGTTACTTGGGCAAATCGCCATGGTCTTTGTTCGTTAAGAATGGCTTAGAGGCGGACAAATTCAAAGCCTTTGATTTTCGTTACTTCATCAACAGCGGCTTAGGCTACAACTTTTACAACACGAAGGACTTGAAAGTCACTAGTCGCTTCGGTGCGGGTACTTCACGCGAGTTCGGTGGCCCAGATGACCGTTGGGTTCCTGAAGCCCTGTTTGGTACTGATTATGAACATCAAATTACCAAGCGAAATAAGATCATCGCGAAAGTGGATTACTTTCCTGAGTGGACCGACTTCAACAATTTCCGCTTGATCTCCGATGTATCGTGGGAGTACTTGCTCGACGCGAAAGGCAATCTCTCCGTCAAGCTCGGAGCCCTGGATCGTTACGACAGCACACCGAACGGTCGCAAACCCAACGATGTGAATTACTCGGCGCTGTTGCTGTATAAATTCTAGTTCCTAAGCTGCTCTGCGGCGTTGGGCTTCGGAAAGGTTCTCGGATGCAGGGTAGATTCTGATCGAGACGGCTTCTAGGCTGGCGCCTAGTTGCTTGTGTGCGCATGCGAGTCGCTCGGCAACTTTTCGTGTCACTGCCGCGTTGCTCAAGCCAGCTGACCAAGCGAGAGCGGTGGACAAGGAGCCTGTGAACGCGGCGACCATGACAGACGAAATTGTCGCTGCAAGACTGGGGGATGCGAGTCCATGCGCGGCGGCAATGCCAGCCAATTCGCTGATCGCGACTGCGGATTGCCGACTTGGGATGGATTCTTTTGCGGCATACATGACCACCTGAGGCTCACATTCGCAGGTTAGGTCAAGAACGCTCATCAACAGCGCCAGTTCAACGTCCGCGCTGCTGGCTCCCACTTCATCATTCCAACCACCGAGTGCTAGCAGCAGCTTGCGGCGATAGAAACCAGCCGCAAGGGTAGGCGCTACGGGGCTGAAGTCCTGTGACTCAATGCGTCCACTGCGCAGTTTCGCAACGTTGAATAGCGCACTGCTTGAGATGCCGGACACGACTATACGGCCGACTTGCAACTGCGGAGCTACGGCGCCAACCGCAACGTTCGCAAATCGCTTCATCGCAGGCTCGGACCAATCGCCCGAAACCACCACGCCATCCAGCAATGTACAGACCACCGGCGAACGAGCGGCCATCAAACCGGCGTTTAACAGCTCCACTGCGGTCGTCTTGGGTTCTTCCCGAACATAGACAACTTCATCGGCTAAGCGGTACGGATCGCTATAAGACCCGTCATGGACGACGATGATCTCGCAGTCGCGTGGACGATTTTCCAGTACCGAGAGAATGGTCTCCTCCAAGTACTGGTCGTTGCGATGTGGAATAATGATCGAGAGGCGTGGCACAGAAAATCCCTCCGCATTGACGGTTCTCGTCAATAGTGAGAGGCTGGCCGACGGCGTCGCATCATGCTTGCCATTGACCTTCCCTGGTCTGAAGCTCTGGACAGCGGACCGTCCATCAACGCTACCTAGTGCAGGTAACATTTTTGATTTCGGACATTCAGGGTTTGAAAATCGAATCATTCGACAGGACTTGGCGTCGAACGCTTTGGGTTAAATGGGTTAAATGCGCAAAAGTTGCAGCGGCGCCCATGCAATTGCTTTTCTTGAAGAAAAATTTCGCAAAGGTGCTTCAATCGTGAACTTTTTACTTGACGTCGTATCTATAAAGAAGCAGAATTGAAGTTGGTTGAGGTTCGATTTTCTCAACCAGACTTTCCGGGTCGCGGAACGCAACGCGACAGGCATGCTTCAGACTCGACAGTTTCACACTCTAGGCTGACCTTAGGTGAATGTCGGGCAGGACCTTGTTTTTGGAAGGAGGTGATCGCGTGAGTAGATGTTCTACCAGCCATTGGGGTGATAACCCTTAGGTAGCCGGCGGGCTGCTGATGGCAGTCATCCCCCTCGTGCAGATCACCAAAGCACGAGTATCGAAACTGGCGGGCGTGGATTTCACCTTAGTTATCCACGCCCGCTTTTTTTACGCCTCGCACAAACTTCTTCCTAAGGCTCTAGTCGAATCTAAGCCGTTGTTGCTCGTATTTTCACATTGGGTAATATTAACGGCTAGCCGAATGTCGATAGTATCGCTGTACATACCAAAAATATTGGCACTTAAGGCTTACGGATGTCTCTTTCAAAGGACGCTGGGCAGTTCCGAAACGGCGACGCTCGGCAACTAGCGGCTGTGCTTCAGCGTTTAAGTTACGCCTTCCAAGCGCCGGTTGAATTGGTGGCTATTCAGCAAGCCTTACTTTCTTTGGCAACTAAGACCGCGTCGAGCGAGTTGCCCGCAGCAAACAAAATCGGCGGTGACGAATTTCGACTAATGCAAGCCGCGCAACAAGTCGGAATTCGGTTGGCACCCGCTCGGCTTTCGCTTACAGATGCAATGCATTTGGTCAAAGAAGGTTTTCCGGTGGTCATTGAAGAATCTGCCGCAGCGGGCTCGACGTGGTGGGTGGTCGAGCAAAAAGGACGTCGCGCCGAAGCCTATAAGGTAGATGTGGACGTTGAGTTGCTGAGTGGGAAAATTGCGGACATTGCCGCGTTTTGGTCGAGAACGAGCCAACGCCGTTGCTATGTCGCGCAACCCGCCCTCAACTGCCAATCGCTGACCGCGGTTTCAAATTCGGAAGGGGATGGGATCGGTCCGCATCATTCTCACTTCCCTACTGCACACCGATCACCTTTCTCGCGATTTCGTACTCTTCTGAAGCTGGAGCTACGAGATATCACAACTTTAGTACTCTTCGGGGTTGTTTCCGGCTTCATGGGGTTGGCAACTCCGTTGGCGGTCGAGTCGCTGGTGAACACAGTCGCTTGGGGAACTTATCTTCAGCCGCTGTTGGTGCTGTCTTTAATGCTGCTTTGCTTTTTGGGTTTTGCGGGTTTCCTCCGCGCTTTGCAAGCCGTTATCGCAGAAATTCTCCAGCAGAGGATTTTTGTTCGCATCGTCGGTGACTTGGGCTACCGCTTCGCTCGAGCCAAGCGCGTGGCGCTTGACGGTGAAGACACTAGAGAATTTTCTAATCGTTATTTCGATATCATGACGATCCAAAAGGCCACCGCAGCGTTGCTACTGGACGGGATGACCATTGTTCTCCAAACCGTGATCGGGTTGATTCTGCTAGCGTTTTATCATCCGTATTTGCTCGGTTTTGATGTGGTGCTCGTGTTCTCGATGACGGTCATCACTTGGTTACTTGGCAAAGGGGCCGTAAAATCTGCAATTTCGGAATCGATCATAAAGTACCGCATCGGACATTGGTTGCAAGATGTGCTTGCGAACCCAACTGCCTTCCACATACATGGCGGTTCAGACTATGCAGCGGACCGGGCGAATCGCCTGACAGTTGAGTATTTGCTCGCGCGGCGAACGCATTTTCGCGTGCTGATACGTCAGTTTGCGTTCGCGATTTTCCTGCAAGCCATCGCCTCGACCGCATTGCTCGGAGTCGGAGGTTGGCTGGTTATTAACGGTGAATTGACGTTGGGCCAATTGGTGGCCAGCGAGTTGGTGGTGACTGCGATCGTGAGCGCCTTTTCAAAAATTGGGAAGTCGCTCGAGTCATTCTATGACCTCATGGCGGCCGTTGATAAAGTGGGGCATCTACTCGACCTGCCAACAGATGCTGCTCCGCAATACACGCAAGTCGGGCAGGGCCCCGCTAAAGTGCGCTGGCAAAACCTGTCGCTAGCCAGCGATGTGCCCCAAAAGTCGGTGAGCAGCGTGACGATCGAGCCCGGCTCTCGCGTGGCAATTACCGGTTGCAGTGCCAGCGGCAAATCATGGCTGTTCGAAGTGCTCGCAGGGTTACGTCGGCCTTTGCAGGGTTTCGCTGAAGTGGCTGGACTGGATGTTCGCGAAGCGGATTTGATTTCCAATGGATCATTGGTATCGCTCGCGCGAGGGCCAGAGATCTTTCATGGCTCGCTACTTGAAAACGTGCGACTTGGCCGCGGTTGGATATCCGAGGCGGATGTGCGAGCCGCGATGGATTGGGTTGGATTGTGGGGCGAAACGCTAATGTTCAGCGATGGGATCGATACCGTCCTTCAGTCCGGCGGCTATCCCCTGAGCGATGCCCAGCGAGCGCGATTGATGCTGGCGCGGGCCATCGTCGCCAAGCCAAGTGTATTGCTGATCGATGCAACGCTCGAGTTGTTTTCGCCGAGTGAACGGCTCACCCTGTGGAACCGCTTGAAAGGCACAGCGAACCCCTGGACCCTTTTGATCAGTACCTATGATGAGCGCATCCTGGCGGACTGCACCCAAGTTATTCAATTGGGGCGACGCAAGAATGAAAAGTAGTCCCCTCCCAGGATCAACCATGCAACTCGAATCGCATGCCAATCTGAATAACCCGTTGCCGGACGCATTGTCTACAATCTCTATTGACCACTTGCGAGAGACCTTTCCGGCTCTGCATCTTGTTCGCACTTCGCGAATGATTCGTACGGTCGGCAAGCTTACGTTTGCCTTCTTGGTACTAAGTTTGATTGCGATGTTCTTCGCGCCATGGCAACAAACCTCCAGAGGCTTCGGTGATGTCGTCGCTGTCGATCCTCAATTCCGCACACAAGATGTTGAAAGCCAATATGACGGTATCGTCAAGTTCGTCAAACCGGGACTGAAAGAAGGTTCGGTGGTTAAGGCAGGCGAGCTGTTGCTCGAACTAGAGCCCTTCGCGGTCCGTGAACAGGAACAACTCGCAACCCAGATTGAGCAGCTGATCGCGTCGCGCGCAGCATCTGGCAACTCGCTCGCTTTCGCGCAACAGAATGTCGAACTACAACGACTGAGCGGCGAAACGATGGTCGAAGCGGCCCGCAGCGAAGTCGAAGCGGCTCGCAAAAAATGGGAACAAAGCGAGCAAGAGGTCGTTGCTCTCGAAGCGGATTACAAACAAAAGCAATACCTGAAAGAACAAGCCGAAACGCTATTCCCTAAAGGCCTGACTTCCGAACAAGACCTGATGGATAAACGCAACGGGCTCGACGCGGCTTTCGCAAAAGTCGAGAAGGCGCGACGAGCCGTAGATGAGAGTTTTCGCCTTCTCGACGCCAAGGAAAATGAGTTTGAATCCAAACGCCGTGACTTCGAGATTAAGAATCGCGAGTCGCAGACGAAAGAGCAGCAAGAACGAACGAAGCTTGCCGAAATCGAAAACAAACTCACTGATCTACAAATCAAAGCCAGCCAGTTGGATCGCTTAAAGGTCACGGCACCGCGCGACGGAGTCGTGCACAAACTATTCGGTCGCCAGGGCTCCAATTCGGTGAAGAAAGGTGACCTGCTCTTTTCGCTGGTTCCAGCCACCGATAACCTGGCCGTCGAGCTCTCCGTACCTGGCCGCGACATGCCACTGATACACAATGGCGATAAAGTGCGTTTGCAATTCCAAGGATGGCCAGCCATTCAGTTTGTGGGTTGGCCCTCAGCCGCAGTCGGTACCTTTGGTGGCAAGGTGATAGCATTGAGTCCCACCGATGACCTGAAAGGCGATTTTTCGTTGCTCATCGCGCCTGATCCAGAAGAGCCTGCGTGGCCCGATGACCGATATCTACGACAGGGTGTCCGCGCCAATGGCTGGGTTCTTCTGAAGCAAGTTTCATTGGGTTACGAAATATGGAGGCAACTCAACGGATTTCCGCCAGTGATCTCCGATCAGGAACCTCACAAAGGCAGCTTCGGCAAAGAAAAGACCAAGGTCAAGTTGCCCAAGTAGCACTGCAGTTTGCTATCCGATCCATTGCTTGCATTATCATACTAAGCTGCCCTGTCCCCCAGGCCTTTTCGCAGCAAAGTCCACCGACAATCGCCTCAGATCCACTTGAGACACCCGGACTGACCCTAGCCGATGTGGTGGCCAGCGCTATTCAGTCCTTTCCACAGATCGAGCAAGCGAGACTCCAAGCCGGCGTGGCCTCCGGTGAAGCGACATCGACTCGAGGTTTCTACGATCACAAGTTGCAGGGATATGCGCTCGGCGAACCGACAGGCTATTACGAAAACTATCGCAGTGGCATCGGCGTCGCGCGGCAACTGTGGTGGGGCGGTTACTTGTCCGCCGGTTATCGCAATGGTCGCGGAAATTTTGCACCCTGGTACAAAGAACGGGAAACCAATAAAGGAGGCGAATTAAAACTCGCGCTCGTCCAACCCTTACTTCAAGGCCGAGCCATTGATCCCGCTCGGGTGGCCGTTTTGCAAGCCAATCTTCGAATACAAGCCGTTGCGCCAGAGATAGAGCGTCAAGTGCTGCTGATCGCACGCGAAAGCTCCGAAGTCTATTGGCAGTGGGTGGCGGCAGGTGCCTACCTGAGATCCCAGGAGGATTTGTTGAAGTTGGCTGAGACTCGCGGCGAGCAACTGAAAGAGCTGGTATCCGCTGGTAAAAACAAGGCGATCGATTTGATCTTCAATGAACAACTGATTGCCGAAAGAAAACTGAAAACGATCGAATCAAGGCAGAAGTTTCGTGAGTATGGTGTCAAACTCTCGTTTTACTTGCGCGATGAATTCGGCCAGCCTCTTTACCCGCGCGAAGAGTGGGTTCCAGAAAGCTTCCCTCAAATCGAAACCTTGCCACCCGGTGATTTTCCTAGCGACTTTGCTGCTGCGCTGGCGCGTAGGCCGGAACTGCGGGGACTGAGTTTAGATGTCCAGCAAACATCGCTCGACTTGCGATTGGCCGAAAACCAAACTTCACCTCAGCTGGATTTGATCTCTGCTGCATCACAAGATGTGGGCATACCGGCTTCTTCGTTGAACGACAAAGGCCAGTTCGAACTTGAACTTGGTATTGAAGGGGAACTTCCAATTCAACGTCGCAAGGCTCGCGGTAAAATTCAAAGTACGCGTAGCAAGCTCGCTCAGCTCGATCAAAAGATTCGCCTGCAACAGGATAAGATTGGCGTCGAACTGATGACCGCTCGCAACTCGCTCGATCAAGCGGCCCTCGAAATCGTCCAAGCGGAAGCCGCCTTGCGGAGCTCACTGGAAGTTGTCGAGCGTTACAACTTCGCGTTTAAGCAGGGCCAAGTCGACCTGATCTACATTAACTTGCTCGAATCCAAAGTGACCGAGTACCAAATCAAGCTTGTTGAATCCCGCGAGAAATGGTTCGTCGCCCTCGCCGCCATGCAAGCCGCACTGGGGCTCGACCCGCTCGAACAAGCTCTCAACTTAATCGGCATGAGCCCACCGACTAGCACCCCTCGCTAAAGCTGCTAAAGACTGACGGCGCCCTTAAATTTGACTCTCGAACATGGAGTTAACCCAAGTTCCGCAGTCATGGGGTATCAGATTGCTAGATCCTCGGAAAAAGAGCGGTTCAAGGTCAAGAGTCTCCACTACACTCTTCACTCTTCGTTCTCCTCAACCACCGAAATCGCCCACTCGGGATAAGGTACCTGACTGCCCTTTATAGAACGCCAAATGATTCGATTTAGAATGTCTTCGGGGGCTTTATCGACTTCGCGAAAGTTCAGCGTGGCGGATACCAGTGCGTCTTCGCGCAGGATGTTATCCAAGATGGCGGCGGGGCTGGGGTTCATTTGATCGAGCGGCACTAGGTTAGGCACCGCGTCAAATGGTGTCAAATTGAGCTGGTCGACAAAGCAATCGAACATCGGGGTGGCGCTGGCGTCGAATTGATTCATCGGTGGCAAGCCTAAAATCTGCTCCATCGTCCGCAGGATGCTAGTGGTGTTGTACAGAGTGCCAATGGTTACGCCGCGTTTAGTGTATGGACTGATGCAATATGCGGTCGTACGATAACCGCTGACGTGATCCCAGCCGCCTTGAGGATCGTCTTCAATCGCGAAGATGGCCATCTCAGGCCAGAATTTCGAATGACTGAGGGCTTCAACGATGCGACCGAAGGCGAGATCGTTGTCCGCCACGCAACTGGCCGGTGTGGGACAGTTGACGGCCGTGCCGCTACCGTGATCATTCGGCAGGCAGATGATCACCACATTCGGATACTCGCCCTTGGCTTCGAACTGTGCCAGCTCCTTGATGATGAAGTCCGCGCGAAATTGGTCCGGCACCGACATCTCCCAACCAACATAGGCCGTCGGCGAAAAAGGTCGAATCGTTTCAATACCCGGCTGGCTTTCAAAAATCACTTCATCGCTTTCGCCCTTCCAAGTCCGATAGCACGCGAGGTAATTCGGCGCGCCCTTCTTGGTAGGATCGCGGTAACGCACTTTGGGCTTCATGAACTCGCCGTAGTTGCGAATAGTCTTTTTATTAGCCAGCGCGTTGTCCCAAATAAATCCAGCAGGCGAATAAGCTAGCGCGTCGACTTCATCGTCACCCATACCATCGGGATAGCTGCGCGGAAAACCCGCAAAACTCTTTTCCATATAGTCAGTGCTAAACGCCGACGTGCTCCACTGATGACCATCAGCGCTCAAGATGCCATTGCAGTAGGTGTTATCGAGCAGCACAAATTCATTGACCAACTTATGTTGATTGGGAGTGATTTCTTTGCCGAAAATGCACAGATCCTTGTACCCACGTCCCTGCTCGAGCGATCCGAAGACTTGATCGTAAGTGCGGTTCTCTTTCAAGATGTACACCACATGCTTGATTAGGCTCGGTTCGCCGATGCGTTCAGGAATCGCTTTCGGAGCAACGCCTTTCCGCGCTGGCAAGGCGGCTTGAGCGATCGCGCTGCGGCGCATATTCTTCGCAGCTCGCTCTGATAACTTGGCCAGTTCATCTGCGTCTTTTGGCAGCTTCGCCAAAGAGATACTGCCATGGTAATGATGCGAATTGAAACCCTCGCCATCGCCATGTTTCTTGGGTTTGATCGGTAGTCCCTTGATGTTGGCTACGCACAGCTGCCCGCGATGCGCATCGAATACAATCGCTCCCGGAAACCAGCCCACCGGAATCAGCCCGATCACTTTGGTTTCCCCTTTGTCCTCAGGATCGAAGTCCAGCACGGCAATCGCGTTTTGCGTCCCATTGGCGACATACAATCGCTTTCCGCTTGGATCAAAGGCGATCGCATTTGGGCTCGCACCAAACAAATCCGCTGGGCTCGATTTGGCCCATACGGTTTCTACGATGCGATCCTCGGCTACCTCAATCAGGCTCAAGTGATCGCTGCCCGCGTTCGCGCATACAACGTATTTTTGATCCGGCGATACCGCCAGTGCACTCGCATGCAGTCCAGTTATCAATTCCTTCGTAACCCTGCCTGCCTTCAAGTCGATAACGCTGACCGAGCCCTCGCTTGCGATATTGCGAAGCGCATCGACGCGCACGTTTGTTCCACGCCCGGCTGGCCCCACCCGATCGCCCGCGCCTGGTCGCCGCCCGCCCCAGTTGCTGACCAGCGCATTGTCGCCCACGAGCACGACATCATAAGGCGCGACACCGACATCAAAACTGCGTTTCAGTTGACCCGTTTGGATATCGATTTCCAACAAGCGATTCGACAAGTTGCCGCACACGAACAGCGACAAACCGTCTTGGCTGAGTGCCAATCCGCTGGGGATCTCCGCTTTGCGTCGCGGCGCATTGGCTGGCGGGAGTGGCAGCGTGTGAGAAGGGCCGACCCCACCAGCATCGCTGATGGAAAAAACTTTGATTGAGCCCGCCACGTTGCTCATATAGATCCGTTTTCCATCGGCAGAGAAGATCAGCCCCGTGTAACTGACGTGAGCGGCCTTATCCGGTTTCAATATGTTCGCGGACGCTGTATCGGTGGCTGGTGTATGGCGACTCTCCTCGGGCAGCGCAACGTGTTGCTTCACTAGGCCGGAAACCGGATCGACCACGACCAATTCATTTGTTTTGCCCGCAACCAATAGCAGCTTCCCGTCCGGCGAAAGCGCGAGCGCCTGTGGCCGCATTCCAGCCAATTCGACTTGTTGGCCATAGGGCGTCAGCAACTGATTGACCGGCGTCACGATTACATCATCGCGCCAGCGTCCCACCTGGTAATCGAGTTCGTTGGGACGCGGCGAGCGATCTTGAGGGGTTGCGTTTTGAACTAGTATTACGGAAAAGATCGCGAGGGAAAGTTGCTTTTTCATGTTTTCTCAAGTGGATTGCAAATGAGTTCTAGTTGTGGAGCTTCGCGTCAAAGAACGCGGAAGTCGGTGATCTCAACGGTCATATGATCGCGGTCGATTACGAAGAATGCTCGTAGCGATTCGGCATCAATGTAGAAAAGTCCCTCCGACAATGGACTCCCAATGCCTTGTGGATCGGATTGCAACTTCCGCCGAATCGATTCCGCTGCCTGGATCACCAATGCCGAAGGTGGAACAGCCCCTGCAATGCGCACCAACTCCGACGAGGCTTCTAGCGAAAACACGACGTCGTAGGTCACTCACCAGCCTCCTGGAGTAACCTTGTTCTGACTTGTTCCCAAGTTAAAGTTTCGCCACCGCGACTAGCTCTACGCTTTGCTCGCGCAATCTCGGATTCTGTTGGTGGACGACGGACATGGCCGACCAATTGTCCATTCGCATCAACAAGTTCAATCGGACCTTCAACGTTCCGAATTTGCTGCGCTGTCGCAGAATCAACTTCAATTTTTGACATATGTGGCTCCGTAGTGCTCAGCAGTCCCGTTCCTAGAAGATTGTACACATCGATTTGACTGAGTACAGCTTGTTGGCAAAAAGACGTGCATCTCACGAGCGTTTGGTTCACTTAAGAAGAGTACCCGAAACTTCGATCACTTCACTTCCAACGCAAACGATAACTTAAATGCATAACCTGTTCTCGCATCTGATGATTTACCAGATCGACAATGGGGCAAGCGTTAACTTTCCCAATGCCCTGACCTGCTAGCGGCGAAGGCGAGGACTTTTTCGCCAATTAACTTCGGTGCTACGAAAACCTCGCATTGTTTAATTTGGTGAAGATCGAACAAATTACCAAGCAACTCACCGCCCACTTCAACGAGAATGTTCGTGACGCTCGATTGCTGAGCAAGCATTTCCAACATTTCGTTAAGTCGCTGCTGTCGATCTTCGATTGGACTCTTCCAGACCTTACAACCAAGTGCCTCAAACTCGGCGGCACTGAAGGACAACAAACGTGCCAGGAGTCCAACTTTGTTCGCAACTGGAGAAGAAGAAGCGACGAATTCTTGTCGTAATGGAAGGTGCTGGTGGTTACGACTGCCTGTTACTGAAATGCTTGGCGAGCCATAAACTTCGAATTTTCTAAAACTTTGTCACAAATCCACGATAAGTCGAAATCTCTGCTCACCAAGTTGAAACGTGCAAGACTTTGTTACCTGGACCTCTTTCATGCGGACCCAGAAACCGTTGGTTACTCCGTAGCTTGAAAGTTGCCAACCTTCTGAAGTCTTCGTTAGCTGAACGTGCTTATCTGCCAGCAATCGATCATCGGGAACGCAGAGCCCGCAGCTTTTGTCTCTGCCAATCCAGTAATCTTCGGCAATCAGCCAGAGACGTTCCGAGCCTTCAGCTTGAATGCGTCGGATTGATGGATACGCTACTTCTGATTGGAACATGGATTGTCCCGGGATGCTACCCGCGTCTAGTCTGGCTCGCAGTTTGGTAGTGCCTTGAGGAATCTGGGGAGCGCCAGTGAAAGTGTAGTGATGGGAGCCAGCAAGAAACTCTGTCCCTTCTCGTAGAACCGCTTTCTTAACGCGAACAAATAGCCCACTTGGAGATTCCAAGTCTTGGACTCGCCATTTGTATTTATCACGTCCTCTTGATCGAATGATTCGAGCGTGTTGATCGGCAATGCCAGGGTCATGTGGAATGGACACATCAGCATTTCTGCCTATGGTCGTTTGATCGTTACGTATGCGTGTGGCTTCGCTGGTTTCTTGACCGTCGTCGAAAATGAGAAGAATAGCCATCGGTGGTCGATTTACCGGACGAAACTTATTAGGTCCTTTACTCGAGTTGAGTGCTGAGGGATTGTGATTATCTCCCGAATCTGACCACTCTTCAAAGTCTATCGCTTCATCCGTCACTTTTTGCTCCACAATTCGATAGCTGAATCTTTGTGG
>JAYVHC010000449.1:0-1995 GCA_043771575.1 Planctomycetia bacterium | reverse complement strand
AGTGAAATAGAAATTCGACTCACGAGTCGTATCACATCGGCTTTCTTGCGAGACTTAGCGATTGCTTGGTCCAACGCAGTCTCGCTCAACGTGGAAGTCGAACGCATAGAGAGCAATCCACAGTTGGTACAGATCGTGCCGCCGAACGAAGTTGTGATCTTGGTGAGCTTTGAGTTGACGATGGGCAAGACACGCGGCATGGTCAACTTGTGTATTCCGTTCAACACGATTGAACGCATCGGTTCGAAGCTGACCAATAACAGTTGGATCGGCTATGCCTCGTCGCGTAGTACTCCGGCAAGCCAGGGGCAGATCACCAACCTCATTGGTGAGTCGATGACGGAGGTTGTCGTGACGCTCGCGCGATCCACCCTGCGTGCCACTGACCTGATCAATTTGCAAGTCGGAGATATTGTAAGCACCGAGAAGGATATTCGCGAACCGCTGGATGTCGAGGTTCAAGGGATCGTAAAATTCAGCGCGAAAGCAGGGGCCCTAAAAGGCCGCAAAGCGATTGAATTGATTGGCGTTTCGGAGTCGCCCAAACCGAAAGCTGGCGCGTAAGTAAACTACACAGCTCAGAGAGAGAGAGAGAGAGTAGAGCAATTGTCCCAATTGCTCCCAAGGTCGATTGGGACAATCGCGTCGACGGAGCGATGCCGCTACAGCTAGCGCACTACTTCGCGTGGCGGCAACCGAAGCAAGCTCGTGCGATATTTTTCGTCGAGCAGTTTTTTATTGACGCGCTCTGGGTCAACTTGGCTCCACGTCTCTCGGTAGAGTGGCGAACGCACTTCGCGTTGGACCTTGGCGTCGCGATCATGCCAGCGAACGACGTATTCGCCGTTGTTGGGATTGTGCGTCGGCAAACGGCTGAGATCGTTCTCGAGCAGGCACCAAGCAATCACATGAAAGCGTCGATAGTCTGGTGACCATTCATAAAAAATGACCTGGTCGTACGCATGTCTTCCCAGGTCATCATAGAAATGATTCAGTTCGATGAGATCGACCTTCTCGGTCACATCTCTGCCGCGTGGACCGGGGTCCGAAGGCATCGCCATTAAGGCGACGAGCACGAAGGTAGAAACCATCCTTGGCCTCCTTTGCAGGAACGCTCGACGAAAGTCGGCGAATGGGCCAAAGTGGCACGAGTCGACGCTAACGTGCAAGCAAACTAAGCGAACGCAAATCTGGGCTGCGTAATGCACCCCCAATCGGAATGACCGCCTGCATTACAAACTGATCCTCTGGTCGTGCTGCGTCTCAAGAAACTCTGACATGAACACTATCCAATTAGCAGATATCGGCGGTTGCGGTCAAGGTCTTTAATGAAATGCCATAGCGGCTAAGAGAATTCACTTGAACTTAACGCAACCGTATTCCAGCGGCAGCCACGTGGATCGGGCGCGACGAAGGGCAACTTAGGAACCAAACGATTGCCGGCAAAGGCGGCTTAGAGAGGCCGGCGCAATCGAGGGTAAATACAGCGAGTTTAATGAGTCGATTGCCGAAATGGAGGCATTGTTTTCAGAGAATTTGCGTCAAGTTTACGGTTGTGGCGACTGAACATATGTAAACGAGCATTCTTCCTAAAGTAGTTGACCCATTTGAATCGAAAACTACCCACGGACAGTTTGTTCTGTTAAGTCCCAACGGATCGAATGATTCGAAGCGATTATGAACTGCTGTTTCAGTTAGGGGGGAAATCTAAAACAGCGCGCACACCTTACGGGTGTTTGCGCCGGAGATGCGTTCGCAGGTCGCAAGGCCGACGAACAGCTTCTATAGAATTCCTCCGCACAGACCCATCGCAAGATTGCCGCAACGCGTTCTCGAGATGGTTACTAGCTGATTCATGCCGTTCCGATTACTTCCAATCAGCGACCACGCTGCCATTCGGGGGTGTGGAAGTGATGGTCAAGATAATAACGCGGGACCTGCTGAGCAGATCATCCAATGACAGTCGACTTGATGAGTAGCACATTGTTGCTCAGC
>JAYVHC010000448.1:0-4908 GCA_043771575.1 Planctomycetia bacterium | reverse complement strand
CCCCCACCCATGCCACCACCACCCATACCGCCGCCGCCCATACCGCCGCCGCCCATGCCGCCACCCATCCCTTGGCCGCCGCCCATGCCACCCATACCGCCGCCGCCCATGCCACCCATACCGCCGCCACCCATACCACCCATGCCCATTTGACCAAGCACCGAAACGGCACCGAATGTCGAAGGAAGTTTGATGTTGAGCGGTTTGTCGCCTTTATTGCGGATCACCACGGAAGCTTGAGTCGCATCCTTGGGGATCAACTGGACTTCGATTTTTCCATCCTTGATGGCCTCGAACATTTCGACCGCTTCGATTGGTTCGGCATTCTTGTCTTTCTTACCAGTTTCATTGGCACGCACCGGCAAAGCCAGTGTGCAAGCCAACATGGTGAGAAAACTCAGCGATAGTAAGAAGTGATTTTTCATAACATTCCTCTACAAATATTTCTCAACCCCTGTTCCGAAATAATCAACGTCCAGCCTACAGAATGCGTTGCAATTACATGGGAGCGCAAGCCTCTAAATTACGCACCCTACACCCCAAGGGATGCACGCAAACCCCTTCCGTCGACAAGCACTCTTTTATGGTAGTCGATTTTGCCCCTATTTCCAAGCGATTTTCTAGTTTTCGGGGCCGCCAAATCGATAAATTCATCCAACTTGCGAAAAAGTTCTGGCTTACTCTCGGTAAGCAGCATCGGAAAGCAGGCAGCTGAACATTGGCAAGGAAAGCCAAATTCCAGATTTATCCGCAAAATCGGTACCAACGGCTGGGAAGTGCCGACTCCATAGCCGTTCCCCTCCCAGTTCGATAATCTCGGACCACTGACCGCTTGCAAAGCTACAGGCGCTGGCTTAACTTCTGGGTCCGCGGAAAAATGGCTGCACGAAGTCGTCGAATGAGCTCGCGGAGATACTGACGACACGCCCCCCCAATGAAATAACAGCTGCCGAGCGGTGGCTGATCAAGATCTGTGACCCTTTGAGAAGGAATGTACTCCATGTCGCTGTACGTAGGTGAAGCTTTAGTTGGTGAAGGTAACGAAATCGCACACATCGATCTGATGATCGGTAGCAAGACAGGCCCAGTTGGCTCCGCGTTTGCAAACGCGTTGTCCACTCAAAGCGCTGGTCACTCCAATCTGCTGGCCGTTCTAGAGCCCAACTTGGCCGTCAAACCATCAACGGTGATGATCACCAAAGTCACAATCAAAGGCATGAAGCAAGCAATGCAAATGTTCGGACCGGCTCAATTCGCCGTTGCCAAAGCTGTTGCAGATTCTGTCGGTGCAGGCGTTATCAAAGCCGACCAAGCGGAAGAACTCGTTATCGTATGTGGCGTGTTCATTCACCCAGCCGCTGAAGACAACGCGAAGATCTACAAATACAACTACGAAGCGACCATGCAAGCCATCGCTGCCGCCATGAAGAGCACTCCCAGCGCTCAAGAAATGCTGTCCAAGAAGGACGCATCCGCTCACCCATTCAAAGGTTTCGCCTAGCCCACAGGCTTGGATCGATACCCATGTGGCATACGCGGCTCGCTTGCGTTAAACCCATGTGGCTACCTTCACACAAGGTCACAAGCTGCTCAGTTTGTGACCTTTTTTCATAACGCTTAGAGCATCGAGGCCGTTCATGACACTTCCACGGATTCTCATCCAACTAGATTCTGATTCGCACGCAAGCGTCTTTGACGCAGTTGTCGCAGTGGATTCAAGTGTCGATCAATTGTTGCAATATGCCAACATGGAACCTACTAACGTACGCGCACTCGTGCATGGTGCCATGTTCACGCGCAGTCCCAAAGACCTAAAAAATACAGCAGTCTTTATCGGCGGCTCAAACGCTGCGCTCAGTGATTCGATCGGCGAAGAAGTCAAACAAGCCTTCTTTGGACCGTTGCGAGTGTCTGTGATGGTCGATGGCAACGGCGCTAACACTACCGCCGCCGCTGCGGTCCTATGCGCTGCCCGGCACGTTGATCTCTCGGCCACCACGGCTCTCGTACTTGGCGGCACGGGCCCTGTCGGCATGCGCGTCGCTCGGTTGTTATTACGTAAGAATTCACAAGTCATCCTAACCTCGCGTGAGCCTCAACGTGCCGAAGCTGCATGTCAATCCCTTCGCAATCGCATCGGCGCGCAAACCGACGGCCAGCTATCAGCGATCGGTTTGGCCGACAACGACGAATTCAATCTGGCTCTCGCTCGAACCACCGTCATTTTCAGTTGCGGTGCGGCAGGCGCTACCCTGCTTTCAGCGGACCAGTTAGCCCACGCCACGCTAGCCAAAGTTGCCATCGATCTCAATGCCGTCCCACCTGCTGGCATCGAAGGCATAGTCATCACGGACAAAGCCATCCCGCGCGGCGCACGTTTCGACTACGGTGCAATTGGCGTTGGCGGACTAAAAATGCAAATCCATCGCGAGTCAATTCTCTCGCTCTTCACGCGCAACGACCTTTTCCTCGACGCTGAAGAAATCTACGCCGTTGGCGAAAAGATCGAGAAAGCCGCAAGTGTGTAGCGCTGGTCACCCGCCGCCTTCGTGCGTCACTAGATTCAAGAGATCGCCGATATTGCGGTGAGCTTCCAAGGGGTGGCGTAACGGATTTTGGATGATCACTTCGTAATGGTTCTTGCGCCCCACCTTCTCGCGGCGGATGTAGCCTTCATCTTCCAGGTCTTGCACGATTCGTTGAACGCCGCGCTCGGTAATACCAACCTTCAAGGCGACCTCGCGAAGGACTAAGTCAGGATCTGCGTACAAGGCAATTAGCACATGTGCGTGGTTAGAGAGGAATGTCCAGCGATTGGTGGCTGATTCCTTGGCCGGCGAAACGAGTGTGCTATCGGGGGTAATAGCAGCGTTTGATTTCGGCATTTTGGCGGCCCCTCCTGACGGTTTAAGCAAGCTTCTTATTACTTTAAGTCCGCTCGCGAATAGAACTTGACTTCCGCATCGAAGTATATCGCGTAATTCACGAAAGTAAATTCACGAAAAATTTTGCGTACCGAAACCGCCGCTTTTTCAGCGATTCTTAGCTTTCTTGATTGATAGTCTTCAAGAACGGCGTTCATTTTAGACGAAGCTGAATTGACGACCTGCCTGTCGCGTATTAGATTTCCGGAATTGCAAATCACTAACTGGAGTTTATGCGATGCGTGATGCTCATTCCTTCTTTTTGATCTTGCCCGCCTTGATTTTAGTTGCGTCGGTCTGTCTTCCCAATTCGTGGGTAAATGCGCACGTGGTAAAGTTTCGGCAACTTGTAACTGCCGTCGCTGGCTT
Source organism: Planctomycetia bacterium (assembly GCA_043771575.1). GTDB lineage: Bacteria > Planctomycetota > Planctomycetia > Pirellulales > Pirellulaceae > Aureliella. Next base: position 1,615 of record JAYVHC010000448.1, on the reverse strand, counting down.
GCAATGGGTTGTCGCTGGCTGTTTCGCAGTAGCCCTCCTCGCAGGCTGGATGCAGACGATTCATTCAGTCCTTATTCGCATTGTTTCGCCACTGGAAGTGACTGTTTACTACGACGGTGCTGCAAGCTTGATGTTCGCTCTCGTCAGCTTTGTAGGCTGGGTGATCTGTGGCTACTCGATACGCTACCTCGATGGTGAAGCAACGCAAGGTCGCTACTTTCGTTGGACAGCGTTCACTATCGGTTCAGTCTTGCTGACGGTGATCTCCGGCAACTTGCTGATGTTTGTTGTGGCTTGGATCATGACCAGCCTGGGACTACATCAATTGCTGTTGCACTATGGACATAGACCGTCGGCCAAACGAGCAGCTTGGACGAAGTTTACGTTCAGTCGTATCGGGGACGCGGCGCTTATTGGGTCGATGGTGATTATCTCTAACGAATTCAATACACTCGACTTCGCCGAGTTGTTCGCGGCTGCCGGGTCGCTGTCGAACATAACGCCCGCAATACACGTGGCGGGATTTCTGTTGGTTGCTGGTGCGGTAACCAAGTCCGCCCAGTTTCCATTTCACACCTGGTTGCCACAAACAATGGAGACTCCAACGCCCGTGTCGGCGCTGATGCATGCGGGGATTGTCAATGCGGGTGGGTACTTGATTATTCGAACCAGTCCACTGGTGGCGCTGACACCCTGGGCGCTCACCACGTTGGCGATCATCGGCGGATTCACCGCCTGTTTCGCAGCCGTGGTAATGTTGACTCAAACGAGCATCAAGAAGTCGCTTGCCTATTCGACCATCGCTCAGATGGGATTTATGTTGTTGCAGTGCGGTCTCGGCGCGTACTCAGCCGCGATGCTGCATATTCTTGCTCACTCGCTATACAAAGCACACGCATTCTTGAGCAGCGGTCGTGTGATTGCGGAGCGTGTCGCCACTCCAGTTTCGCCATCAGTCGATCATTCAGTTACTGCGGTCAAGCTCGTGATAGTGGGCTCCATCCTAGCTGCGATTTTAGGTGTCTCACTGACGATGTTTGGAATCGATCCAATCACGAAAACCGGCGGATTGCTGCTGGGTGGAGTGTTGTGTTTGGCGCTAACGCATTGGATTGGACAGGTGATGCGCACTGGTAACCAAACACTCGTGAATCGAGCGATGTTGATCGCGGGCGGGTTGTGTGTCGTTTATTCCGCCAGCTACTTCGCAGTCGACAAGATTATTGTGGCGAATCTGCCCGACTCCAGTGCGCCGAAGCTGGTTTGGCTCGTTGAAGCATTGGTCGTAGCTGGCTTCGCAGGCATGTTCGCTCTTAACCTTGCTTTGGCCAGTGGTCGTATACCGGTGGCCCTGAATAAGTGGCATATCCACGCATCCAATGGGTTTTACATGGAGAATGCGCTCCGCCGCGTGTTTGAACGCAAGGCCATCCGTTTCGCCGGTTTTATTTCTTCCGCCAGTTTCAAACCACTTCCTAAGGAATCGGTGTAATGTCAACCATACAATTTCCTGTCGGTAATGCATATATTCTACCGCTGAACGAGACTCGACTTCTAGCCGAACTGCTCGATGAGATCATTGAAGAAGCCAAGGAAGTGATCGCGCCGGTGTGGC
>JAYVHC010000447.1:0-5148 GCA_043771575.1 Planctomycetia bacterium | reverse complement strand
GTCGGCAGGCCTGTCAACTCAAGCGAATCTCCGTTCGGCTTTTCGATTTCAGCGCTCTCACTCGCCGCAGGTGAAGCAGCTTTTGGCGGCGGCGAATCTTCCGCTGAATGTTGGGCCGACGCAGCCGCGCACTGCGCTGCAAATAGAACTGTGATAAGTAACGCTAACTTCATGGGATTACTTGGTCGATCGGTCGAAAGTGAATCGTCAAGCGGCTGCCCAAATGCTGGCATAACACCTACAGGGAAAAAACTGCTCGAAACAGCGCAGAGACTCGTTCAGATTGTAGCCGAGGATTACATGCGGTCATCCCGCCTGAACACTTATCCGACTACTGCTAACCGAGCCTTAGCCTTCCCATTCGCACCCAGTCCAATCGCACAATCAACCTGGATTGACTAAAATTGAGTCTCACCCGCCAAGCAAAAGCCCAATGATCACCCAGCCTACCTATGCGAAAACAATTCACAAGCCGGTCGCTTACCACTTTCGCGGCTCTCGTTTGCTTAGCGCTGCATGCCACGCTCTCATCGGCTCAGGAAGAATCGTACCCCGTGCCGCCGGAGGCTGAAAAGCAAGCGGATGTGCCAGCAGGTAAAATCGAGGGTCCGTTCACGCTGTCCAGTCAGATCTATCCCGGCACGGAACGCAAATATTGGATTTATGTCCCAGCACAATACGACCCTCAAAAACCAACTTGCTCGATGATTGTTCAGGATGGTCTAAATCGAGCGAAAGAGTGGCGTTTACCCCAAGTTCTCGACAACTTAATTCATAACAAAGAAGTGCCTTCGATTATTGGAATTTTCGTCGATCCAGGCATTGTCCCAGTTGCCAACGCCGCGAACGAAAAAGCCCAACCTCGCTTTAATCGCAGTTTTGAATACGATAGCCTCGGCGACCGATATGCAAGGTTTTTGATTAGCGAACTGCTTCCTGAAGTTGGCAAGACTTATAACCTCAGTGCTGATCCCAATGACCGCGCCCTGGCCGGCGCAAGCTCCGGAGCCATCTGTGCTTTCAACGCGGCTTGGGAACGTCCCGATGCGTTTCGCCGAGTACTTAGCACCATCGGCACTTACGTCGGCCTACGGGGTGCCGATCGATTTCCCATGCTCATACGCAAAACCGAACCCAAACCACTACGCGTATTCCTTCAAGACGGCAGTAAGGATTTGAATATCTACGCTGGCGATTGGTTCGTCGCGAATCAAGACATGCTTTCGGCGCTCAAATATGCTGGCTACGAAGTCAATCATGTGTGGGGGGAGGGTGGCCACAACGGAAAACACGCCGCGGCAATTATGCCCGAAGCCCTTCGCTGGCTGTGGCGCGATTATCCACAACCGGTTAAAGCGGGTGCAAATTCGCCTGGTGAAAAACGCGTTGATATCCTCTTGCCTGACGCGAACTGGGAACAAGTTAGTTCAGGACACGAGCAAGCTGAAGCGCCAGCCTGTAACGCCGCAGGCGATATCTTCTTCTGCGACTCCCGAGCGGGCCGCATTTATCGCGTGGGCGAAGATGGCAAGACGCGAGTTTTCTCCGAGCAAACGGGCCGAATCAGCTCAATGGCTTTCGGCCCAGACGGCTACCTCTACGCCTGCAATGAGGGGCGACAAATCCTGCGCTTCGATGACACCGCCAAGTCAACCACTTTTATCGCTGACGCAGCCTGCCAAGCAATTGCCACTCTTCCAGATGGGCTCTACTATTCGGATCCATCCGCTTCCGCCTTGTTTTGGAGCGACTATAAAGGAAAAACTCGCCAAGTTGACCAATTGCCTATCGCGATTTCTGGAATTGTCCCTAGCGCTGACCATGCATTTCTCAACGTAGGCGGTGACCAAAGTATCTTCACCTGGCAATTCCGCATCGGCGAGAACCGCTCGCTGGACGCTCGACAACGGTTCGGGTACCTGCACCTGGCCGACGGCGAACTTTCCACAGGCCTTAGCAGCATGACCCTTGATGACCAAGGTCGTTGTTACGTTACCAGCAAAATCGGCCTACAAGTCCTGGATCAGTTGGGCCGTGTCAATGTGATTCTAAACGGACCCTCTATCAGCCCCGCGACCGGAATCGCTTTCGGTGGCCCGGCCATGGATCGCTTGTATGTCACCTACCGCGAAAAAGTCTACCGACGAAAGCTGAATGCCAAAGGTGTCAAGACTTTCGAAGCTCCAATTCCGTTACCGCGACCAGGGTTGTAGCCACCTCGATCAGGCTAATCGAACAAGTCTGCGAACACCCCTGAAAACTCCTCCTAGACCTCCTTTAACGAGTCATTTAGATGCCCCAAGCAACCTGCGCAGTCTGCGTTATATTCCGCATTAAACCGCAGTATTTTGACCAGTTCTTAGCCGCCGTCAACGCGCAAGCCAAAAACTCTAAAGAACTCGAACCCTGGTGTCATCAGTTCGATGTTAGCACGATGCCTGACCAACCGCATTCCGTGCTGCTTTACGAAACCTACGATGACCGCCCGGCTTTCTTCGAAAAACACCGTACGACCAATCACTTCGCAACGTTCGTGCAAACCATCGCCGACTGGGTGGAATCCAAAGAAGTCGGCGTTTGGGACATCCAATAAACTACTCGCCAACCCAAACCCAGCGTGAAACCGTAACACCCTCGTCATTGATAACCGTGGTGGCAGCGCTTCTGCCCAACGCCATAAAGCACTCCCAGACCTGAATAATATCCCTGCCAGTGGGAACAGGTCCATCGCTCACCACCACTGGGGTGTCTAAGTCACCCAGGACAATCTGAAATCCGAAATCAAGCCACGGTAAAACCGCCCTTACTATTCCCGCCATATCGGCGATGCTCATACTGGCCACAGGCATGTCAGGCGCTAGCCAAGCTGGTCGCGCTGCCAAGGCTTTCTCCTGAATCAAATCTAAAACATGACGCGCGCTGTATCCGATTACGACCGTATCGTTGCTCACGATCACCTGCGGTTCAAACCCTGCCAACGATCCTTGCGAAAACTCTTCATAGTAGAAACGCGTGGCCCCAGCCATTTCCTCTAGCTGAGGGCGCGGAACCGCATATCCCTCCGGAACCGAGTCAGGCTGGACTTCGCGAACCAATGCCACAATTTTGTCGAAAACACCGTACAACTCTTTGCACGCCGATAGAAATTGGTCACGATTGCGAAGCTTGATTGCGGCCGAAATCTCTGGCAAAGGCAGCGGTTGCTCAGGCGGTGGCAAATCAGACGATAGCTCGGGAGTTGTCCATTGCGCCGACACACAAAATAGTCCTTCATATTCGTCTACCGCTGGCAAAATCTCATCCATCACAATCGAGTAGGATTCTTCCACAAGCGGCCAAGCCCTATCCATAATTTCGAGCGCCTGATCACGCTGATCATCAGCCTGTTCAGCCAATGCAATGAACCGGCGAATGTGCTCTGGCGCTCGGTCAATGATCGCCTTCATCAGCTCTGCGAGCGAAGGTTGCGATTTCTGCTTGAATGCGAACATTAGCAACGGCTTGGTACCCGCATGCCTAATGATCGACATCGGCGCTGCATTCTCAAGGAACACATTTTCAGACCAGTCATAGGTCATTCCCTCCCATCCCACGTCGCTGGCAAAACTCCAACTCAAAGCCGCATCCAATGCGTGTTCAAATTCGCCTATTCGCTCGTCCAAATCCGCAGCATCTTCCTGGATCGCTGCTCTCCATTGCTCGATATCCACTGCTTGGCTCTCTTCAGACGACACGGCGACCGCAAATCGGGCCGCAATATCTCGGAAATACGATCTGTAAGTCGCATTCCACTGACTCTCACGCCATTGCTTCGAGACATAGCTGATGCTCCGCAAATCGCTCGGCGTGTGCTCTCGTAGAATTTGCAGACGTTCGTGATTGAGCAGAGGCTCGCCCTCACCGATGGTCAAAATCGGCGACACATCTTCACTGATACCGATCAGCAAAGTCTTGGCTCGCAGGCCCAATGAAAACACTATCTTGCGAGCTTCTAACCCCTCCAGCAAACCGCCGAGCATCTCCTTAACCGTCGGATCCAATTTGTCCATCGGGATCAACGACGTAGTAAGCGTTACACTCAACGATTGACCGTCTTTGAAGTCCTTGCGAGTAATCTGCTTCGCCAGCGGCGCCAGCTCAGGAATTTGTTGCAGTCCTAATTGCAGAGCGCCTTGCAACGCATCCAATAGGGTCCGAGCAATTTCCTCATTCGTCAGGCGAAATCCCATGACCGTCGTCGGAATCCTAATCCTATCCAAGTATTCTGCATCCAGCTCTGTCAAGAATTCCTGCAGCGCGGCGGGATTATTGGACCGAGAATTAATGTCCTGATATAGTCCCATCAAACTGCCAATGGATGCGTTCCAGTCTTTTTCGCCATAGTAAAAAACCTCCCGAGAATTCATGTCAAGGATCAATTCAAGCAGATTCTTGACGTTGGGATTCTTCAAACTGTCCTTCAGTGACCGCACCTGCCCCTCTGGATTCTCCCACTGCGCGAGCACCTCGCCTTCAAGTTGCTCCACGTATGGCAGTTCACGCAGGCGACTCACAAAGCTACCGCCTATGAACTCATCCCAAGCCTTGCGCAAATTCAGATTCGTGGAAAAGAAAGCCGCATCGTGGGGCGCGAGCGTCAAAGCAGTCGCCTTGAGCGATGAGGCTTCATTAACGGGCTGTGCTTGGACCAGATTTGCATTCGGCAATGCAAAAACTGTCGCTAAAACCATTAGCCCCCACGCATTCACACTTCGACCTAGCATGCTTTCACTCCAACGCGTTCATTCGAGATATTGAGCAATTGTCTCAATTGCTCGGAAAACGATTGAGACAATCGTTCTACACTAAAACCAATTCTCATTTCACTACATGGGTCGAAAACAAACGGTCGCGCAAGTACGAATAAGCCGTCGCCTGCATGAACGCCGCTTGTCGATTGTTCGCTGAGCCACCGTGCCCCCCCTCGATGTTCTCGTAGTAAGAAACATCGTGCCCCTGCTGTTCCATCTTAGCCATCATTTTACGCGCATGGCCCGGATGGACCCGATCGTCACGTGTCGACGTCATGAATAATACCGCAGGGTACTTGGTCGCCTGCGAAATATTCTGATACGGCGAATAAGTTTGTATGAACTCCCACTCGCCAGG
>JAYVHC010000446.1:0-7315 GCA_043771575.1 Planctomycetia bacterium | reverse complement strand
CCTACAAGAATTCGTATCGGCAAAATGTAGTGGAAACGAAATTGCGAAAAACCAACGTTTTCCACAATCAAGTCAAAGTTGTTGGGGAAGTTGGGTTAGGGCTGGAATGAGTTTAATCTAACAAGCATTTAAAGAATGCGTCTTGTGCGTCCTTGTAGAACTCGATGCTGATCTTGGTCCAGAGTTCGTCGGGCAAGTCGTTGAGAAGGCGACGGGCGGCGACGGGCATCAAGAGTGTGGTGGCTTGCTTCTCGATGGCAACTTCGGCGATGGCGACGGGATTTGGAATCATCTCGACAGATCCACCAAGGTTCAGCGAACCGACGATGATCATGCCGCCCTTGGTACTACGCTCGAGGAGCGAACTTGACAGGGCAACAAGGACCGGTAAGCCAAGACCAGTTCCGCTGTGGTCATTGTCCATGGCTCGCATCTGAATTGAGAACTCGTGCGCTCGAGGGTCACGATCACCGACTAGTGCCTTGCTTTGAGTGTAGAGGTTTTGTTCGCCGATCTTTACGCTCTCGCGGAAGGATGGGGGCGTCGGCGTGTTTAGGATTCGAACGCCGCCACCTGGACCAGAGGTAACCTCCAGACGATAGAGCCCGGGGCCAGCTTCACCCGAGCCGGGGCTGATGGCCCAGACCTGGCCTGGAGGCAGTGGATCGCCGTCGATTGCGGCATCACTGTGCAACTCGGGCGTCGATACGAATTGCTCGACGCCATCCACGCCCATCGTGAAGCTAAAGTGCGTGTTGCGGAACTCGCTCTTTAAGCATTTCTTCTGTTGTTCTTTGACACGCCGGCGCGACTCAAGAGCGATTCGAACAACACGCTCTAGTTCTTCATCGGATATTTCCATCTCGGGATCTGGGTAAAGCAGTTTGATCAGGCCGCTGATCGTCTTGTTACAGGCTTCGATATCGCGGCCGCTAAGCGCCCCACCAAAGAAGACTCGATTCTGAAGCGTGGAGACTCGGCTGGACATTCGGAGCTTTGTCCAGCACTCGCTCAAGTAGTCACTAACCAATCCAAAGTGATTCGTGAGATGCTGATTAGGATTGAGCTTTGGAAAATCCCAGCCAGGAACGTATGCGTGAATACGATCATGAAACGCGGTGTCATCTCGCATCTCGGGAGGAAGCGGGCTCAGCAGGTGACCGATCCTTTGCTGTTGCTCGACATCGACATCGAAGTTGCCAACCATCACGATGCCGCCTTCGGCGCGGATACTTTCTTTGCCACGGCTGAATTCACCAGATGCCATGTAGCCCTTCATGATGTTGACGCCATCCTTCTGGTCGAAAGAGACGCCAGACACTTCGTCAAAGCACACGACATCGTATTGGCAAACCAGACCCCGCTGGCCGCTGGCGTTGTTCACAAACATCTTGGCGACTGTCGCCTTGCCACCGGAAATTAAATGCGAGTACGGAGAGATTTGCTGGAACAAGTGGCTCTTGCCCGTTCCGCGTGGGCCGAGCTCAACCATGTTGTAATTACGCTCCACAAAGGGAACGATTCGTAGAAGGACAACGTACTTTGCACGCTCAGAAAGTTCAGTCGGCTCCAATCCAATCGACCGTATCAGAAAGTCAATCCATTCCGATGTTGAGTACTGTGATCGTCCGCGGCGCAGGACGTCCAGGATGTCTGACTTCGACATCTGAATCGGACGCAGGCTGGAGACTCGAAAGGGCTTGCCGTTCTTCTCTTGTGCAATGACTGAATCGTACTCGAGCGTGATCTCCGCATAGAAACCATCGGTCAGCATGCGTTCGTGATCGTCGACCAAGTTATCTTCGATCAACGCATCTTTGATCGCGAGGCTCGGAATTTCTGCAAGGTAACAATCGGCACGAGTATCCAGTTTCGCTCGAACGATATCGATCAGCTTTACCGATCCCTTATCGCGAGCCTGCTTGATGATTACCTCTTCTTGCCCAGTCTTCACGGTTCGATTCTGGAGCTGCTTTTCGACGATCTCCAGGCCCTCAGCAATCTCCGCTTCGTCGACCGTAGCACAATATCGACCGAGCAGAAACTCAACCACATAAGTTGGGATTGGATATTGTCTCGCATATTTGCGAACCAAGTCCTTTCGGACAAGGTATCCGTCAAAGACCGACGCTGATCGTCGGTCTAGATCGTCCATTTGGAGGTTCGATGTAATCATCTTTGTATTCCTATTCACCACCAACCGTGGTGCTTTGTTTTGCAAGTACTTGGCCGGCTTCGCTGCATACGACTGCAGCTACTACTGAGCCCTCAAGATCCTCATCCTCAACAAACAGCGTGACTGTTCCATTTCCGTCAAGGGGCTTTCCACCACTAGTGATCGAAGTAGTCGGATCATTTGGCTTACTTCGTAAATCAATCTGCAAACCCGACACGACTGGGGCGACAGTAATGCGACACTTCAACCCCTTCCAATCGACCTTCACAATGTTGACGGATTGCATAGTGGTTTGAACGTCTGGCGAAACAACAATGTCTGCTACTAGGCATTCCTGCAGGCTCACGCCACCATGCTGATAACAATGACCTGCTGAGAAGCAAGAGATCCCCGAAGCGCTCGCGTACTCAGCTTGTGGATTCCAATACCAAGCGTGACGTTCGACGTCCGGCTTCGATTCACCTTTGATCGTCGCACATCGCGACCACTTTGCCTCGGTCAAGAACGATGGCAACTCTTGCTTAGGCAACCCACCAGGCATGAGCAGCCAACCGTGATCGGTGATGACCCGCACCTTTCGCCAGCCAGCATCAAGCAGTTCAACGATGCGATCGGCCAGCGTCTCGACTTGTCCGGATACCAACGATGCCAGCTTGATCTGCAAATCGTGTCCCCGCTTGTCGATCTCACCCGTCTCTACCCAACCTCGAGCGTTTGGCTGCGATGGGTCACCAACCTCGCTGGCTGTGATGATCTGATAGCCATCCGTCTTCAGCAACGATTGCAATCGAGCGTGCGTTAACGGCTTAGTAGAAGAGCCATCCTGGTTCCTTTGCTCTCCGCTCTTGCTAACTTCTATCAAGCGGCTGGAAGCCGCTTCTACTATCTCCGGAGTAAAGCTGTCTGGCAGTCCACGCCCCTGCAGTTTGTCAGCGATCGGAGAAACGGCCGGTTTCGCGGTAGCGGTAACTGTAGGCAGCGCAGCCCAGCGTCTGTTCTCATCCGTAGTGAACCCGCGTTCGCGTAGCAACTCCGTCAATCGCACTGCGAGGTCGTAGCGAAGCCCGTCGGCGAAGAGTAGGCATGTACCGGCGTCAGCCTTGACCGTTGGCGCTCGGTTACTCGACTTATGATTAGGCCTAGACTCTTTCTGTACGCAGTCTTGGAAACGCTTGGCAGCATGTTCAAGCCAAGGTAGATACAGCGATCGGACAGCAGCCTCAACCGCGTCGCAATCGGCTTTCGCCTTCACGGAAGCCAACGCTCTCAACGCGAAGTCATCCGCCAGGTAGCCGCCTTGCACATACTGCTTCTCCAAATCCACAATCGAGTCACCGCCCAGGTGCGATGCCGTTCTCTGAGAAAGGCCCGCCAAAAACTCCAGGGCACAAGCCAGCGGTGCCTGCCCCATTTTGGCCCACACCCAACTGCGTCTCACTCCATGATGCTGTTCCAGCTTGGCGATTTCAGTACGAGCACTACCGTGATCGACGCCGGCGAGTGCGAGCAAATCCTTTCGGAGAGTCTCTTCATCCAACTCGTTCTCATCAGGCCAAAACTCACGATCGAAACGAGCGGCGATTGTGTGCGGCTTGGCTTTTCGAAGTACGTTTGAAACTCCATTGTAGCTCGCCGGCGCTTCGCGGAACCGAGACCACAGTCCTTCCCAGTTACTTGTTTCTTGTAATCCAAGTTTCTCGCCGGCCACGAACTCGCCATCGGTAGCTGGATCAAAGCCGTACTCTTCGCGACATCGATTACAGAAGGCGTGCCACTTCCCATCATCCATTTCGGCGCGCACTTTCTTCGGATTGCTAATCCATCGCAACAAATCGCGGGGGTGATCACCGATCATTAATCGATCAAAGTCTTCAGCCTCGAGTCTTCGACCTTCTAGCTTCGAGACTGGCGTAATCGCCAACACGGCAAGTGACGCCATCATCGACAGTTTCGTGTTTGCCGTACCCGAAACATCCAGCGCCAATGCCGGAATCTCTTTGGAAACGAGCATCGCCTCGACGGTCCAGTCGCGTCCGTTCTTTTGCGCCCAGACCGTGCCTCGGTAAAGCAACTCGACCAACGGCTGCAATTCCCACGGACACTGCGTGCCAGCTCTTAACTCTTGCCGACTGACGCCTGGCAAGTAGAGAATCGGCGTCTTGCCTTTTGGAAACTCAACTTCGGGCAATACACCCTGCATCGCGCACTTCAGCCAGATTGCCGGACCAGTTCGGGTATCCGGCACGTACTCCCCCAACACCAACAACTGTGGCAAGCGAGCTTTCAACTGTTCGACCAGTGGCAGCCATTCGCTCTTGGCATCGGTCCACAGCACTGCGGTAGGAGCAACTTCACTACTAGCGCAACGCGTTGATGCTTCGAAGCCTTGAAGAACCGAGTCGATAAGCGTCATACCGGCAACCTCTCCAGTAAATCGCCTCGGCGAAATGTCGCGGCGAGCTGCTGCAGCGAAACTTCCTGTCCACCGTATAGCGAGGCAATTGCTGTCTCCAGCTCAACGATCGCACGATCGTAATAAACCGAGTCGCTGCGTTCCCAGGTTTCTAGGGCTTCGTCAAAACGCTGGTGGTCTAATCCCGCTAGCGTACACTCTCGCATCACTTGGAGACTGGCATCATGTTTTTCGATCAAGAACGAATTGTTCTCGTCGCTCACTCGCCATTTTGCTTCGGGAACTATGACGGAGACATTTGTCGACCTGGCTTTAAGCTTAGGATTCGCCTGTTCAAAACGCTGCTTAAGTCCCGGCGGTAGCGTCTGTTGATCCAAGGCAGCCAAATCATCGACCGTAACCACGCCTTCTACAAAGTGCTCTCCACACAAATCAGCAAGCAAATACTTGCCCATCAGCATCGAGATGAAAAGAGATCCATACGTAAGCCATGCAGGCGCATCTGGTTCTGGACGCTGTCGCTTCTTCTCGGCGAATCGGAAAAGAAGAGTTGCCAAAACGACTTGAGATCCGTTTAAGTCATCTGAAAAGATCGTGTCATATAGGTTTCCAAATAGCTCACGTTGCTGTGATCTCGCCTGTTGGGGAGATTTGCGCCAAACGGCCAAAATCGCTTCCGCTGCCCGTGAGCTCAAGATGCACTGCCGGCCCATGCTGTCGTCATTGCGATTTCGGATGTAACGAAAGGCCTCGCCGCTAATATTCCGCAAGTTAGAAACATCAATTTCAATTGAGCGTTGTCTGTGGTCATTCGATTTCAGATCGCGAAGGTCGACGGGGTTCTGGCTGTTCGTGTTGTAAGTGATGTTGCCAATCAAATCATCCGTCGCATCCGGTAACTCATAGATACGTATCAGTACAAACGCGTTATCGAGATTCGTCTGATCACCGCCTGAAAGTTCAGCCAACGCGGCTTCTATCGTCTTACAGGTCTGCCCACCATTGATAATCTGCAGCCCATCGATAATGACATTGAAGTCTTCACGCTGAAGTTCGTTATGCCGAAACTGTCGACAAAGAAGCGTGATGCCATTGTTGTAGAAGTAGAAATTCCCTCGCTCTGCCGGGTCGCTCAATGTCTGTCTGATCGCAGAGTTGACGCGGTTTCCATGCAATCCCAGAAACCTCCGAATGTTCCTGTCCAACAACAGATCGCCACGTCGTGTGAACAGCGCGGCTAACTCCTTGACTCTTATTTTGCCAATCAAAACGCGGCAATAGTTGAAGTTTTCGACGACAGCTTTTCCCACAAGCGGCAAAGTTTCGTTGTCAATCGACTGAACTGACCGCATCTGCTTGACCAGTTCTTCATGATTCACGTGCTTCCAGCGAACTTGATCCGGTGGAAAGCCCGCAAGATCAATGATCTGCTGGGCAGTTGCATCCCAACGTTCGCCATTGTTGCACATCACTGCGCAAACCACAGGAATGTAGCCATCGCGGATAAGCGAGCGAATCTCTTCAATCTTCGCCGTCAAGAGATCATTGGTTGTAATTGTCGATCTTGGGTCAAAAATCGAGTCGATTGCTTGCTTAGCCTTCTCAATCCCGGTTTGAGGAAACGCATTTTCACCTGCTGTGACAGGTTTGTACTTTCCTTGAAAAAGCGTCACCATGAACTCACCGTCCTCCACGGAGGCGATATGCAACGCATCGATACCGAAGTCATTGCCTCCTTCGGTTAGACACTCGAGTGCCTCTTCCTTACGCAATCCAAGTGTGGATTGGACGACCAACAGAGTGAATGCGGCCGAGTTCGCTTTGTTGTCATCGTTTCGGATGTTAAGTCTAGCGGAGAACTCATCCTGTAGATCCGTAGCAAGCTGCCGAACTCGAGCGTCGACAATTCCTAGATTTATACTCATTGGGTCCTCTTCCTGGCGTTTTGCTTAAACTCAATCGTGTAGTGAAGGTTGTTCCATCGCTCGCCGGTGAACTTACGTCCTCCAGCGAAGTCGACCGCCTTTTCATCCCAGCTCCAAAACCACGGAAAGTCTTCCGGTGGTCGTTTAGGTTCATTGCCGCGATCCTTGGTCCACTTGATCTTTGGTGGGTAGCGTAGGACGCCAGCTCCTTTACGACCCCGCGTAATTGCGGCGAGCATGAAGGGGCGAATGTTCATGCGAACGCCGTCGTTAATGTCGGGTGTCCAGCCGATTGGCTGCTCATGAATAGGCTTCCAGCGAACGAAGATGTCGTAGGGCGGTTCGCCGTGAATAATTGCTTCGAGCTGCTCTTGTAATTCCTTTGCAGCCAACAGGCGATCGTCAGCACCTGACTCATTGTTTTTCACCGCTGCTTCTTGGCGAGTGATCCAATCACCGAGGTAGCTGTAGGTGAGGCTCTCAAGCAGCTTCTTTCCCTGGTGGAAAGTAGAAGAGCCATCCTGGCTCTTATTTCCCGAACCAACGTGGCTGGAAGCCGCGTCTACTAGTTTGTGGTAGTTCACGAGAGCGGCGAAGCCATCTTTTCTGCCATCCCAAATGTGCCAGATGAAAGGCCGTTGATGAAAGAGTTCGCAGTGCTCTTGGAAGAACTTTTCGCGTAGCCATGTCTCCAGATTTTCGCTGTAATTTACTCCAGCCGCGTGCAATAAACGAAGCAAGCGGTCCGATGCTGAATCTTCGCCTCGAACGGAAGGAATGCAGACGATGCCGTCATCGTCT
>JAYVHC010000445.1:0-3533 GCA_043771575.1 Planctomycetia bacterium | reverse complement strand
CAGACAGCGCGTAATAATGCTGAACCTCGGTGGCCTCAATGTACTGATTGCGAATAATTACCTGAACGGACGAAACGCCGTTCATTTCTTTAGCCAGCGTTTCAATAGCGACACTTTCATGGTCGGGAACGTATCCCAGCAATAGTATGCAAACCTGCTTCCCCACTTCGTGATTGATGTGTTGCACCGCCTGGAGCAGTTGCCGGGTACCCTTTCTAGAATCCAGCACACCGAGCAGACAGAAAACGGTCCGATCGGAATCAATCCCCAAGTCGCGCCGCAGGGCGTCGGCGCGATGCTGCGAACCAGGCGCCATGCAAAAAGAATCTGCTAAATGGCTTATTTCAGCCTCGGTAGTGAACGTCCTGCGAATGTAAGGCACAACCTCTGGGTCCAGACAGTAGAGCTCTTTGAGCTCTGGGTTCTTGAGAAATCGCCCGAGTAACATCGCTTTGCGCCAAGCAACGAAGCGTTGCTTCAGCGTCGGGCGGAAGTTAAGGAACGTATGGTAATGAAAGGTCGGACGAAAATAGATAGCTGAGAATGGGCAAGGCGATTTCTTTCCAATGCACACAGGCAGTTGGAAGTAATCGGAATACATCAGCAATCCGTAACTCGATTCCAATTGTTCCGCATACTTACAAAATAGCTTCCAACCATTCCAATACTTCAAACGTGGCCGTAAATCCAGCCGCGCTTGCTCTTCTTCGGAAATCACATGTAAGGAAACCGGCTTATCGCTCAAGTGCCGAAAATGATCGACGATGTTTGTATGGTACTTCAGGAAGGGTCTTGTTACTAAAAATTCGAGATGTGCTGGAAATTCCCGTTCAATCCAAGTATTGGCAAAGCTGCGGATGTAGTCGGCATGATGTCCACGAACTTCTAGCTCCACCGCTAAAACCTTAGGCAGTTGTGCTATGGAGCAATTAACGGTGGAAGCGGTGGTCATTACAATTCCTTACCGTCGGAAAATCCGCGGAGCATAAATCCGACGGCGGGTAAGTAGCGTACCAGTAACGTCCACACCATCGGAAACGAGTTGTTCTATTTGGTTAATCACTTCACTGCGCGGTACTGAATCGGAACGCACGGCCACCAATGTCAAATCGTTCGCTTTGGCGATAAGCAAAGAATGTCGCAAGTGTTCGATCTGCGGCAAATCGACAAAGACAAGACTGTAGTTTTGGCTGACCCATTCCATCAGCTCGACGTGATGCTCGGGCATGATCCGCGATTTTTCAAGCAACGAAGCATCTCCCATCGGCAATAAATCGAGACCGATGATCTTCGTTTGCAAAATTGCTTCCGATGGCGCCAGGTTCCCAACAAGAATATTTGCCAAGCCAGTTTTGGGGTTTAATCGGAACTGACGATGTTGGCGCGGGCGAAGCGAGTTCGCATCGATCAGTAAAACTGGACCAAGATGGTGATCAGCGGCTCGAATCGCCAAGTTCGCTATCGTGGTAGTGACGCCGGATCCAGGACAGCAGCTGGTGATTCCGACCACGTGCGCCCCTTCAGACCGCGACTCCAATCGCGCCTTTAAACGCCATAGCAAAGCATCGATTTTCGCGGAAGCGCGGCGACGCAGTTTTGCTGGATTCTCTTTCTTGACCGCATTCTTATCTTTTTTTGATTGAACCGTTTCACTTGCCATTTTCTTTCCTTGTTCCAGATATTCGACAACGCTGAATTAACGCACTAAAATACGGCGATTCATGTTGTTTTCGTCGAGTACTGCCAGCACGGGTAATCCAGTGCATTGTGCGAGATCGCCCTCACTGCGAATCTTGTCGTTGAGCTTCTCACTGGTAACGACCATTGCCAGAGTGGTGGCGACTGCCACGAATGCGCCGCCGAGACAAACGAGCAGCTTGGATGGGCTGACTGGCTTCTCCGCCAGCGTCGCGCTCTGAGCAATGGATACGCTTGAAATATTTCCCTTTTCGAGTTCATTATCAAACCGCGACTGCTCCAAGTTGTTCGTGTATTGCAGGAACTTTTCGCGGGCGATCTGCTCCTCTTGTTCGAGCTGCACAATCGTTACCTCTTGCTGACCAAATTCTTCGAGGTCATTGCGAAGCTGCGCACGCTGCAGGTCCAATGCCTCAGTGCGGGCAGTCAAACCCGCTAAGATACTCTCCTGTTGGCGGCGATCTAAATTGAGGGTGCGAAAAATTGGGTTGATGTCTTCAACGGTCTCTTGGCGTTGAACGCCTTGTTCATCGAGCAAGCGTTTGCCTTCTTCTACTTGTCGGCTGGTTGTAACGACCAACGGGTGATTTTCAATAAGCCGAGATTTGTACTCCATCAACTTCATCTGATTGGTATACAGTTCTTTACGCAGTAAATCCGCGCCTTCGTTTGGAATGCTCTTTTCCGATGCAATTTCTCGTTCCGGAATCGAACTCAACTGCAACTGAATGTCTCTGATTTTGGCTTCGGCAGTGGTGAGTTCCTGTCGAGTTTGAATTTGATTCAACTCGATCGACTGTAGTTGTGCTTCGAGGTTGCTGCGCCTGCCGCTTAGAGAGGCGATGCCAAACTCTTTCTTTGCATTCTTCAGATTTTCTTGAGCCTTCATATATTGCTCTCGCAATAGATCTCGCTGGTCAGACAAAAAGGCACCTGAGTCTGCATTTCGATGAATTCTTAGGTGTTCAGCTTGGTAAACCTCAATCATGGTGTCGAGAATCTTCTGAGCAGTTGCCGACGAGTCTGAATCGTAACTTGCGGTCAATACCATGGAGTTGCGTTCAGCTTCGACCTTAAAGTTCTCTTCAATTTCAATAACGGCATCTTCTTGATCAGAAATTGGGTCTATCATTTTGACAACACCGATCGCACGACCAATGCCTTCTTTAATCGTAGCCAGGATCGGATTGGGCTGTTTGCCCTTGCCGGATGCGCCATTGCGCACAAAGTCGGCGCCCAGTCGATCTACAACCTGTGAAATAATGCCTCGACTACCGATCACTTGCAGTGCCGATTTGACTTCCTCGTCACGATTATTTTGAATCAAAGCCGTTGAAGGCCCAGTCGTTGCCGTCGGGTCGATCGCTAAACTCTCCCGACCAACTTGCAAAAACAAGCGAGCTTCTGAGCGATAAGTGCGTGGCAAGAACAAAATTGCTGCAACCGTCACTAGGCCGATAATGATCGGAACAAACACGATTTTGTATTTGTGACGGAAAGCAATCTCGCTGATCTCAGCCTTGGTGAATTGATGTGCCATAGGAAGCTCTTGGGTTGATTCAGGTTTGCGATGTGATCGAAAAAAGCTATTGATATTATTTGACACGACTCAACAAAACCATCAGGTTAGCCCTATTCAACGAGGTCTCGCTTTCGTTTAACCGCGTGCCCATCGGGCCGCGTTGTCTGTGAATCGCGGGGCGATGCCCACGCGGTTAAACGACATATTTGCATTATTTTTATACCGTGATGGTGGCGTTTGGCGAGGAGTGTCATATTATTTGCAATTACTGGACTAAGGCAGGCTCTGTCTGCGTGGACGGTGCAGCAGTGGC
>JAYVHC010000444.1:0-3151 GCA_043771575.1 Planctomycetia bacterium | reverse complement strand
AAGGCTTGCGAAAGCGACTTGCCGGATTGCAATTGCTCATCGAGTGCAGATGCGGATTGACGCAACTTCTTAGAGCTCTGCATCTGTTTTGAAAGTTCGCCGGAGATCGGTAACCGGGCGCGCGCGAGTCGAGCCACTTGCTGGCAAAGGGCTAATCGCTCTGAAAGTTGCAATCGCATTGGGGTCATGGCGTAAAGTGTCGCTTGAGTTCTGTTGAATTGGTTCTTCCGTCGGCACAGGCCTCGGTTGCCTGCTGTAGGAGTGTTATCATTCCCGCTGTTTTGGCGATGGATTCTAACTGTTTTGTGTTGGTGTCCGCCATCAGCGCTCGGGCGAGCTCCATTTCGACCTCGGGAAAAACCTCCGCCAAGAGAAAGCGTCCAGTGTAACCGCTGCCGCCACAGGTTGGGCAACTCGCCAAAATGGAAGCGCTAGTCAACGGCGATATGTGCTGACATGCGCAGGCTGATCGCAGCAGTCGTTGACACAGCAGCAGATTCAATCCGCTGAGCAAATGGTGGGGTGGAATTTGCATGTCCAAGAGGCGTCTGATGGCATCGGCAGCGCTCCGCGCGTGCATCGTCGTCACCACCAGTTGACCGGTCATAGCGGCATCAAATACCACGCTGGCCGTTCCTGCATCGCGAATTTCACCCACCAGCATCACTTCGGGATCCTGACGCAGAAGGGCTTTCAGGCCGCTGGCCCAATCGTAGCCAACCGCAGGATTGATTTGCGATTGGGCAGCTCCGGGGAATTCGATCTCGATGGGGTCTTCGAGGGTTACTAGACTGCGCGGCATACGATCTTCGTTCGACAGCTCACGCAAGCAGGCGTAGGCCGTGGTTGTCTTTCCGGCTCCTGCCGGACCGCAAATGAGAATCACGCCGGAGGCTGAACTAATGCCTTGGCGAGTTTGCTTCAGGAGTGCTTCCGTGAGGCCCAGTTCTTGCAAAGATCGCAATTTTTTGCGACTGGACGCGAGGCGCACGACAGCCCGCTCGCCGTGCAAGGTCGGGAGCGTGCCGACACGAGCCTCGAGTTGATACTCAGGGACGATCAGTCGACCTTCTTGTGGAACATCAGAGCGATAAGTGACCAGTCGAGCAAGGGCCTTGATGCGATTCAATATAGACGTGGTGCGACCGTTGGGAATGCTACCAAGATCGATGAGTGTTCCGTCGACTCGCCAACGCAGCAGGGTTTGGTCGCGATTCAGTTCAAAATGGATATCGGTCACATTGGCGGCGATGGCGGATTTTAGAATGCGGTCGACGATGGCAACTGCGTAGCCGTCATGCATTGGATCGAGTCCACATGAAAAAGCGATCGCGGAAACGCCAGCTTGCGCCTGGCCCGGGTCGCCTGAGCCGGTACAGCGAGTGGCTTCGTTAGACTTGTTGGACTTCCACACGAATGTCATTCCAAGGAGGCCATCTGACGCCGATAGCTCGATTCGTCGATGACATCGGTCAAGAATTGGTAACTGAGTACATAACGCTGAATGCGTCCGGCATCTTCAGCCTGATGTTGATCGCGATAAGCCACTCGAGTGAGTGAATAGTTGTCGTTTAGATCAGCGATCTTCGCTTGCCGAGCGAGTTCATTGGACTTTAATCGCACCACGTAATCTGCATAGCTGTCGCTGCCGAAGTGTGATACCAACTGAATTGCAGCGATGACTTCTTCAGCGAATTTGTGTGTTCTCAAGTCGTGCAGCGTAACGTCAGTGTCCTCGATGAGGTCATGCATGACGGCAACCTGCTGCGCGAATGTGCCGGATACACCGAGCATTACTCGCAAGCAATGCAGCACATACGGCTGCCCCGCTTTGTCCGTGACCCCATGGAATTTGCCGACCACCAAGGCCAGTGCGTCGTCAAGGGTTGCGTTCGTCAAGGTCGAAGCTCTGAGTTAAGGAGTTGAGGCAAACGCGATGCAGGTTTTTCAACGGGGCTGTGCGATTCGATAAAGCTGCGTCGTGGTGCGGACAATCAACGAATCATTCACGATGGCTGGGGAAGCATTGCAGCCATCTGGCAAGTTGTTTTCTGAAACTTTTTTCGGCTCGTCAGCCACAGTAAAGACGTAACCTTTACCGTCATGATCAAAGGCGAAAAGATGCTCGTCGGTCGCTACCAAAGAAGAACTGAATTTGCCGCCGAGCCGTTCTTGCCAAACGACTTCGCCTGTCGCGACTGAGATGCGCGCCACAATGCCATCATCGGTGACGCTGAACAAGCGACCGCCAACCAAGATTTGGCTCGGTTTGGAGCCGATGGATTTACGCTGGGTCCAAATGACTTTGGGCGAATCCGTAACATCGCCTTTGCCGTCCGCATCGACGCAATACAACTGAGCTTTGCCGAAGCCCGTGTTGAGGTAAAGTCGTTTGCCGTCGAATAGCGGCCTGGCAGTTGCCGAAAATTCTTCAAAACGAACGCGCCAAATCTCTTTGCCCGTATCGGGATCGAGAACCAAGCAGGCTTTGCTGGCTGGGCTAACGAGTTGTTTGTGACCAGCGACATCGATGACCAGAGGTGTGCAGAAAGCCTTGAATACGTCGCCGTTATCGGTTCCGTAAGCGATATCGCGATCCGCTTTCCAAACGGTGTTGCCCGTTTTGCGATCAAGCGCGACGACGTACTGAAAATCAAAACCGTCCTGATGAAAGATCAGCAGGTTTTTGTAAAGGATCGGTGAACTTCCAGGACCGCGAAAATGATTGCAAGGCAAGTCGCGACGCTGCCAAACGACATCGCAGTTATCGCGACGCAAGCATGCGGTGCCGTAGCTGCCAAAATGAATGAAAACGAACTGCTCGTCGAGCACGGGAGTCGGCGAGGCGTAGGTGTTCGTTTCGTGATGGTCCTTTTGAACTTCCGTATTCTCGAAAAGCAGCTTGTCGTGTTTGATCTTGCCGCTTTCGAGGTCAACGCAAACAGCGTACATTTTCTTGCCATCTGTGGTCGCAGTGGTCAGCCATACTTCATCGCCCAACACAACGGGTGAAGACCAACCACGACCGTGAATGGGTGTTTTCCAACGGACGTTTTCCGTTTCGCTCCAGGAGGTTGGCGGATGTTGACTAGGCGCGGTACCATCACCTTGTGGGCCGCGAAACTGAAACCAGTTCGCTGAATCGCTGCTT
>JAYVHC010000443.1:0-2322 GCA_043771575.1 Planctomycetia bacterium | reverse complement strand
TGAGCGGCGCCAGGCCGATGTAGACGGATAACGGAATCGATACTGCGCGA
This sequence comes from Planctomycetia bacterium, assembly GCA_043771575.1. Lineage (GTDB taxonomy): Bacteria > Planctomycetota > Planctomycetia > Pirellulales > Pirellulaceae > Aureliella. The sequence continues at coordinate 2,272 of JAYVHC010000443.1, read as the reverse complement.
ACAAAGCATAACCACTCCATCACCGCAATCGAACGACGGTCATAAGCGTTGAGTTTGCGGCGATACTCGAAATTCATCGTTAAAGAGCTTGCGCGCTCCAGCACGAACTCTCGCAATCGCGGACTCAAGTAACTCAGCGGCACGAGCAAAAACCGCAGGAAAACCATAATCGGAAACAGCGTCACATGAAGTATATAAACCAACGTGCTTCGCCAGTTGCCACTTTCCAGCACATTCGCGACATACTCTGGATCTTCGGGCGTACCGTAAAACCGCTGGCTGTGATGATCGCGATGATGTCGTGTAAAAAACGGTGAAGGCGTAAACGTCATCACGCCAACCAGTAGATTCCAAGTCGCTTTGAAGCCGCGCAGTTCGTGTTGGCCGAGATGGCAAACCTCGTGAACCAATGAACCGAGGCGATACAGCCAAAACACCGATAGCGGAAATGTTACGATCTGAATTAGGGATCCTAGCGGAGCCAACAGGAAGACTGTCGAAGCGGTGTAAGCGCACACTAGTGAGAAGAGAAAATCGATCCAGTAACGATGCGCTTTGACTTTGAAGTAATTGATCGGAGCGTCGCGCATTGTCTGCCGAGCGTCACGAATCCAATTTGAGTCGGCATTATTCTGCGAAGACAATTCATCGAGCGAGGTGCCTGAATCGTTTTTTAAGTCCACACAACTGGTGTTTTGCGTATTTTGTGCAAGCATAGAAGGGCCTCGTGAGTTGGCAACGGGCGTGGCCTAGAGCAGGATTGACTTAACGAAAGGCTGCTGGTCTTGCGGTGAAACGCATGTGAACATAAAGCGGGCGAATCGGATACCCCTTTATATCCCTCAGGCCAATGAGTTGCGGATTAGCCAGAGCTCAGGGGTTTGCCTAAGCAGATTGGGTAGTCTGGCAAAGGAGCGATCGTTCCAAAACACCGTGGGTCGCACCCTGCTGGGTGCGACCATGAACTCGCTCAACGCTGCTTAAATCATCACTTCCCAGCCGGCACGGTATTCTTTGGTTAAAAATTTCTCAGCCGCTGGGTTGTCGAGAATTTTCATGTTCTCGCCGTCCCATTTGAATCCTTTGCCCGATCGATAAGCGACATTGCCGAGCAACACGGCCTCGCTGAGCGCGCCGGAGTAATCAAAATTGCAAAGTGTAGGCGAGCCATCGCGACACGCTTTTAGCCACTCGCGATGATGGCCAATTGATTTCTCGATGGTCTTCGGAGGTGGCGTGAAGTTTTCAAACTTGTCGCTTGGGAACAGCTTATACTTGCCATAGTCCGCGAACATCTTGCCTTGCGTTCCGATAAACATCACGCCATTGGCAGGCACGCGCTCTCCTGCAACTTCCTTCGGAATCATTGAGCCATCATACCAAGTGAAATTCAGCGCAGGCATGTTGCCGCGAGCTGGGAATTTATAGCGCACGATGAGGCCTTGCGGAGCGGTCTCAGGATGGACGGCTGGCCCCTCGGCTTCAACTGCGGTGGGATGACGCAACTTCAACGCCCAGAATGGCAAGTCCATGAAGTGGCAACCCATGTCACCTAGTGTGCCTTGGCCGAAGTCCCACCATCTACGCCATTGTGCGGGATGGTAACGGCCAACGGCATAAGGTCGTACTGGTGCAGGTCCGAGCCACAAATCCCAGTTGAGCGTGGCCGGCGGCGTGTCCGCTTTCTCTGGCCGATCGCCTCCGCCCCATTCTTTACCGACCCACACATGCACATCGGTGACGTCTCCGATTACACCCGCTTGAACGATTTCAACGACGCGCCGATAGTTGTCTTCGGCATGTATTTGCGTACCAAGCTGCGTTGCGAGGCCCTTCTTCTTAGCTTCTGTTGCAATATAGCGGGCTTCAGCCACGGTGTGGGTCAGCGGTTTTTCACAGTACACATGTTTACCAGCTCGAATGGCACGAATCGAAGCCGGTGCGTGATTATGATCTGCGGTTGCGACGAGCACCGCGTCAATTTTGTCGCGCTCTCGGTCGATCATCTCTCGATAGTCCGAGTAGGGCCGAGCTTGTGTGTGTTCCCGCAGCGCCCGGTCAAGGAGAGTCTTATCGATGTCGCAGAGTGCAACGATGTTCTCGTGCTTGATCTCTTGAATGTTATCGCCAGCTCGATTGGCGGTGCCGACGACGGCGAGGTTGAGTTTTTCGTTCGGCGATTTGCTTTGCGCTACGGCAGTGCTTGTAAAGTACCCGGCGCTTGCTGCGGCTGTAGTGGCTGCCGTGACTTGAAGAAAGCGACGTCGGGAAG
>JAYVHC010000442.1:0-3756 GCA_043771575.1 Planctomycetia bacterium | reverse complement strand
GGCGTTAGCCGCTGTTCAATGGCGGGGGACGCCACCGCTGTAAACATCTTTGCCATGTGAAAAGCGATAAACGGGAGAGCGACGCTCCTGCGGAGCCTTCATCGGGCCGCCGCTGGACGTTCACAAGCCGGGATGGCCTAAGGGATGCCCACTAAAAGGCTCGGCAGGAGCCTCGCTCTCCCGACTGAGTAGCGATAGGGCCAAAGCAAACCGTTATCGACGGATATTGAGCAATTCGTCAAACAACTGCTGGGTTGCTGTGATCACTCGCGCGTTGCTCCGATACATGGTCGAAGCGAGCACAAGGTCGACCAAGTCACCACCGACGTCGGTATTGGACAACTCCAAGGCACCCGCGGCAACCGTTCCGATCCCGTTCTCTCCAGGCCCACCGAGAACGGGCAGACCCGTGTTAATGCCTTGCGCGTACATGTTCTGGCCACGTTGCTCCAGGCCCTCAGGATTGCTGAACCGAGCCAATCGCAATTGACCGAGATTGCGGGCGATACCGTTACTAAAGACACCTCGGATCGCTCCATCTTCGCCGATCACATAGCTAGTCAGCTTGCCGGGAGGCGAACCGTCTTGGCGCGAAGCAGCCAAACTCGATTTCGTCGCGGCCAAACCCGACAGCGAGCTAAAATCGATATCGAATTCAAGCGGCGAGACACTCGGCAACCCTAATCGATCAACGGCTACAGTGTTGTTCGAGGCGGTTACAAAGTTTCCATTGCCGTCAAAAGTCAGCAAGCCACTGCCAACCGCGATGCCCGATCCATTTCTAGTTGAGTTGTCTGCCGAGTCCGCGAACCAACGATAAACTGTCGCGGTATCCGATCGACTTTCGAGAACCGAAGTGATACGCATGCGAATGGGTAAACCCAGCGAGTCATAGGCCACAAAGTCGGCTACTGCGCTCTGACCTTTTGCTTTTTGCGCGGAGCCGAACGCAAGATTAGGTGTGGATACAACTCCATTGGCATCTTTAATACGGAAGCTCGTCAAGTCTATATCGACTGCATTGTCGACACCATTGTTTGAGACGAATCGCAATTGGCCGTTGCGAATGTAAGCCCCCGGAAGGATGGTGCCTGTTTCACCGCTGATCGTGTTTTCGGATCCGGAAATGGGATTTACCGAATCCGTGCTGGCGGATTGAATGCCGAGCGCGTTCTTCATGAAATCAGCAAGTTCCTGGATTGTGGTGGTATTCTTGATCTCGAATTCTTTAGCCTCGAGACTGCGTCCACCTTTTCGAGCTTTAAACGACAGGGTGCCTTCATTGAAAACGTTTTCGTAATTGAATCCGTCGCGCTTTACTACGTTGATGAGCAGTGTGTTGCTGTCAATTTGTGGACCATCTAAGTCAAGAGCTTTGTTTCCAGTTGTGGCTAAGTTGCTAATCTGGGCATCGCTCTTGGTATCGGTATAGTCCTGACCAGGCGTAATTGTATCGACGAGGTAGAAAGAGTTCTGATCGCCGGCAGTGTTACGATAAATGCGAACTTTATCGTAGGGAGGAAATCCACCACTTAGCGGTGGTGTCGGTGGAGTAGGAAAGTTCGCGAGGTGTACTCGACCATCCACAATATTCGTTGGACCCAAAGCAACTGATGGCCGAGTCTCAGGATCACCGGCACGATAGTAGGTAATCATGTAGCTGTAGTTGCCATTCAGCAAAGTCGCATTCAGACTTTGTGTCGATAGCGCGGTGTTGCCCGTATCGACGTACGAGCCGCCAGTCGGCACGGTTGCTAAGCGGAAATACTCGCTGCCGCCTGGAGCGGTGCGATAGATGGCCAATTGACTGTATTCGGTTGACGTGGGGAGCGCACCGAGCGTGATCGTATTGTCGGCAGTACCGTTACCCACTGGAACTGTCACATTGATCGCTGTGCTGGCTGGACTTTCTTTCCCTGCCGAATCTACGAAGACGATTTTGTAGCCAAAGACGCTACCCTCAGCGAGGCTGCCGGTGCCTTGATTGTGAGCCACAGTGACGCCGACTGCGCTGGGCGTGGGAGCTGCCCCGATTGCGATCGCTGAAGAGTCCGGACGTGGGACCAGATTATCCCCAAGTATTGCACTTTGAATAATTTCAGCCGTATTCGCCAAGTCGCCGCTGGGTGTTAAGGTGCCTTCCATAACCACATTTTTGGTCGCTTGAGCAACGGCTTCCGAGCCAAGCGGAATTTTTAGAGCTTCCAATTGTGTGGTTTGTATATTGAATTGATCATCGATACCGTAGCCGAGCACACGATTGCCGTTCGTCGAGACCAATTGGTTTTCGCTGTTTAGCTTGAAGATGCCATTGCGGGTGTAAAGTTGTTCTTTGGCTGTGCCTTCGACTATGAAGAACCCGTCTCCCTGAATCGCTAAGTCCGAGGGACTAGAACTGATTTGAATCGTTCCCTGCGAGAACTTGGGCGTGATCGCGGCAACTTGAACGCCAAGGCCAGATTGACGTGGATTCGTACCGCCGTTGTCGGTCGTGGGCGATGCGCCCAGGGAGAGCGTCTGCAGAAACTGGTTTGCAAACACTACGTCAGAAGCTTTGAATCCGACGGTTTGCGAGTTGGCGAGGTTATTGCCGAGGACGTCGATCTGCTTTTCAGCAGCGCTCATGCCGGTGAGTGCTGTGCTTAGTGAGGATGCCAGTCCCATTGCAACCCGCCTTTTTTTGCTAGCGTCAACTTCCCGTGCTTACAATCTCCCGAATGTTCTTGATATCGACGATTGAGTCTCCAATATGTACTTGGACTTTCCGAATATTGTTGTCTTTAGCATCTGTCTGGACTGCAACGCGATCGACAATTCCCTTAACGTCCTTCGAATTGTTGTCCAATGCGCTGACTTCTTTACCAATGAGGCCGCTGGCCATCGACAGCTCTTGACCGATTGCAAGTGTTGATAGCGTATCCGTCAATTTGTTTGTGGATCCAATTTGGCGAATCTGGCCAATCTGCGCAAGCATTTGGGCGTTGTCCATAGGATTCAACGGATCTTGATTCTGAAGCTCAGTAATCAGGAGGCCCAAGAATTGGTCAAGATCTACATCCGCTAAACCATTGCTTCCAGATTTCTTGTTGGTCGATCCACTGGCGGAGCTTGAATTGTTAACGCCGGGAATGGTGGTCATCGTGGATATCCATTTCGAGTGGGCTTACATCGCCACGGAATGCAGCGTAACAGATTGGTACTAGTTTGAAACCAAGTGCGTCAATACGAGCGTCAAGCTTGCAAATCGATGCCGGAGCCGGATTGCCAAGCGTGGTTGGCGGCGGGTAGTAACTGACGAGTGCTTACCGTGCGGGCGTCGCGATTGGTGGCGAATCGACGGTAATCAGTTTGCGAACCACTGGACCGATTCTCAGATTGTCCCGACTGCTGTTGGCCATTGGATTGAGCGAACGAAGCGTCCGCGCCACTGCCCGCAACATCGACCTGAAATTTCGTGACATCGAAACCTTGATCGGCCAGTCGTTGGCGCAGCGCGGGCAGGTCCTGCATGATTGCGTCACGGGCGGCAGCGGTTTCAGTCGACAAGCGCGCCGAAAGCGAACGGCCCTCGAGCCGCACTTGCATGCTAACAGAACCTAGGTGTTGAGGATGCAATCGCAAATTGATCGTGCCACCTTCAGTGCTCAGGCGATTAAAGCTGCGGGCGATACGCTGGATCACTCGCACGCGTTCTTGCTGCGATAATCCAGGTTCCGTTGCTTTTCCGTTTGGATTGGATTTCGTAGCTTGGCTTCC
>JAYVHC010000441.1:0-4859 GCA_043771575.1 Planctomycetia bacterium | reverse complement strand
CGGTTGTTGCTGACTCGGCCATCGCCAACAGCTTCAATCGATATTCCCTGCACGGCTCCGAAGATGCGATTTGAACGAATGACCGCCGCTGAAGTGGCTGTTGCAGCAGTGTTATTTCCGATCAGAGCGATACCTCGCTGGCCACCTCGAATCGTATTAGCTCGAATCACTGGCGCTGTTGTATTGCCGACGAGTGCAATTCCTGTAGCAGTAGGAAAAATCTTGTTTCGCGATACGAGCCCTGCCGAACCACCGGCGAGAGTAACACCATTCCCCAAAATATCATTACTCACGATCGTCGTAGTAATAGCTTGGCCGACTCGAACTCCGCCGGCTAGAGTTAGACGAGCAAGCGTGAGGTTGTTGGTGGAGTTGATGTAAAGCGACGTATTAATCGTGGCCGGCTCGCCAGCCGAGCCAAGCACGAGCACACCGCTGGCAGCCAAGCCGCCAAGCTGCCCGCCATCATACGCGCCCGCTTCAACGAAAATTACATCGCCCGGATTCAATGGTCGCGCGGGATCTTCAAGCACGCCCCGAAGGGAGCGTTTGGGACTATTGCGAGTCAGCCCATCGCGAGCGTCGTTCCCAGGTGCCGCCACGAGAGTGTTGGCTGCCACTGCACTTCGATCAAGGTCTGCGTCATTGATGTAGTGTATCGTAGCAACATCGAATGTGTTGCCTCGCAAATAAACTTCAGACTTTCCAGAAGCCAAATCAGCCCACACAACAAATGGATGCCCTGCTGAATCCAGGGAAATGGTTGGCGAGCGAGGTACGAGGATTTCGTTGCCAAGCCCCCTGCCGCTTGCATCGCCCGGCAATTCTTCAACGAATTCCGTGCCATTCCAAACCTTGCTATAGATGGCTGTAGAGTTGCCAACCCGAGCCGCCGCGCGATCGTCGAGCCATATGAGCAGCAGCTTCGATCCACCCGCCGCCAACTGGGGCGAAGTCGCGCTGCCACTCGTCGCCGAGACGCCGCCTCCGCTGCGCGAATTCGTTCCTGCTTCCACCCACAGACTAGCAACCAGTTTGGCTGCATAGATTTCATTGTGCCCGCTTGTGCTATCTTGCCAAGCGGCATTTAACGAGCCGTTCGAATAGGCGAGTGAAACTGCGGATGCCGATCCAGCCGTGTTGCTAAGTCCATTACCGGTCGTCGATCCTCCGATTGCCGCCCATGCCGCTCCAGAAAATTCCCTCGCATAGATCTGCGTGCGAGCACTGATAGTTTGAGTCCAACCCACGGCAACACGAGTGCCATCGCTTGCGATTGATAACTCACGAACGCTGGTTGGCGACAACGAAACGCCCGTAGCGCTGCTTGCACCCGTTCCCAATGGAACCCAGGCACCGCTTTCAAAGCGTTTCGCATAGACATTGATCACGCCACCCGTCGCATCCAACCATGCCACGACTGGACCAGTCGAAGTCATCGCGATTTTGGCTGATGAAGCGAGGCCCGTGGCGCTGACACCGCCTGTACCCAGTGAAGTGTCCAAGGCAACCCAAGCCCCAGTGCCGGCATTGGCAAGTGAATCGTAGCGAGCAACAAAGACGTCAGTATTGGCGCCGACCGACTGCGTCCAACTAACGATTGGTAAGCCGCCTGCATCCAGCGTGATTGATGGTCGACTGGCGGCACCTCCAGTGGGCACTAGCAACCCACTGATTCCAGAAGCTGAGGCTGAGCCCGCAAGCTCCTGCCAACCCACGGAGTTGTTCAACGCGACGAAGACTTGCGGCGTCCCCGTGCGAGCATCGATCCAAGCCACGAAACGACCTGCAGAACCAACAGTGATTACTGGATCGATCGCCGCGCCAGGCGAATTGCTGACCCCACCACCCGAGGCGGAACCAGAATATTCGCTCCAACGACCGCGACCCGCTGTGGCTGGTCCCTCGTCAGCATTGTTCGGCAAAGTTGCGTTAAGCCCCTGCAAGACGGGCGGCCAATTCTGCGGCTGTGCAATAAGCGGCTCGGCTGGCACTGCAGATGGTCGCAGTCCAATCGCAAGCGTATTGTTTTTTAATGCCCCGGCGCCACCTCCGGTCAACGTGTTCGCGCCTGCCTCGCCGAACATCTGATCATTGCCGAGCCCGCCTACAATGGCATCACTGCCTGCGCCTGGTTCACTCCCGAGTGTACCAAAGTCACCGTAGAGGAAATTCACTGCCGAATCATCCCCCACGCCCGCCAAGTTGAAAGCATAGATCGTGTCGCTGCCAGCGCCACCGACGATGACATCAGCGCCAGCATCACCCGAAAGAATATCATTGCTCACTCCGCCATCAATGATGTCGTCGCCACTGCCGCCCACGACGTTGTCGATACCGCCTCGGGCGTAGATTCGATCGCGATCTGCGCCGCCATCGATGGCATCGGCACCATCGCTACCATAGATTACATCATCTCCCGCGCCGCCTATTATGGTGGCGCGTGCGGATGCTATGGCTACGATGACGTCATTGCCGCTGCCACCGCTGAATGCATCCGTACCAGGTCCGCCATCCAAGTAGTCGTCACCCGAGCCACCGTTGAGCGTATCATTTCCACTACCGCCGTAGATCCACACATTTCCGCTATACGCAGTCGCGTTGAATGTGTTCGCCTTTGCACCCCCAGCTAGCGTTACGCGTCGAATTTGATTGAGCGTAAAACTACCGCCACTTGCCTTAGTAAGACTTGTGTCAGACAACACAAAGTTCGTGTCGTTTATACTTAGGACGCGGTCCAGGCCAGTGCCGCCAGACATCGTCGCCGTCCCCGTCCAAAGCGACACGTCGAACGAATTGTCCAAGCTAATTCCAGCGATAAACGCGCTAGTAATGTTCTCCAGAGCGAAGCTTCCGCCGAGCGTTGTTTTCAAGTTTCCATTGGCGAGCGTCACGTCTGCATCGACGACTACTTTAATGGCATCATTACCAGCCGATGATCCAACGAGAGTCGCCGGACCGGTGTAATTACTTACATCGAACGCGAATCCGCCTGTCAACGAGCTATCGACGAGGCGAATCCGTTCAACACTGGTGAATGTGTGGGTTCCGCGTCCTACCAACGTTGTATCGGTCAGTGTTTGATTGGCAGCCACGGTTTGCTCCAGCAAATCATCGCCCGCTTCACCAAAGATGGACTCAATTCCGTCGCCCGTTCGTAGGAAGTCATCGCCGTTGCCACCTCGCAGGGTCTGCGTGCCGGTACCACCATAAATCCAGTCGCTCATCGGGCCGCCGTCAACGAGTGCACTTCCAACCCCCGCATAAATGGTGTCGACCCCGGATTCGCCAAAGAGATTGTCGGTTCCTGTTCCAGCGTATGTTCCATCGTATCCGGGAGGCGACTGTGAGGGCCAATTCACCGGACGCGCTAAGCCACTGCTACCGTAGATCGTGTCATTGCCCAGCCCTCCGTACAACTTATTGGAACCAGAATCCGCGTACATCGTGTCATCACCCTCGTATCCATAGGCGATGTCAGTTCCTGAATCCGCATGAATTAAGTCAGCGAGATTTCCGCCATAAAGCAGGTCATCATCCGGACCACCGTGGATTTCATTGGGACCATCGATTCCGCCATAAACTTTATCATTTCCGGCGTTGGCGAAAACTAGATTAGCCCCTGCAGCGCCCGCCGGCGCATCTGGGAACACGGCATAAATTTCGTCTGGACCGTTACTGCCATAGATTGAGTTGGTGCCACGACCACCTTCGATGTAAACGCCATGAGTACCTTGACCAGTGATGGTGTCGTTACCGTCGGCACCGAAAAGGATATCAGCGCCGCCACCGCCGAAAACCTGATCGTTGCCATTACCGCCGTCGATGGTATCGGCGTCCAAACCTCCTTGAAGAATATCGTTATCATCATCGCCATCAAGGAAATTTAAGCCTGCTTGCGCGGTCAAGCGATCATCGCCTGGGCCGCCGTAGAGCTTGGCATTGCCCACGCCAGCCTCGATAACGTCCGCATCGATACCCCCGACAAGCACGTCGTCGCCGCCGCGACCCACCAGTCGATTGCGACCGGATCCGCCGCGGAGGTTGTCTTTGCCTGGCCCGCCTACCAGCGTCGTTGGAATCACCACGGACGCATCGACCAGAATCGTATTGTCTCCAAGTCCCGCGTCTGCATAGATCGCTGTAATGGGATTGGCAGTCGACCCGTATTGCTTGCGCTGTCCAAAGCCCGTTACCGTGATCACGCCGGGTTCGAACTGAAACACCTGCATCCGTTCGTCGGTGTCCTTGCTTCGACCCGGATCTCTCAGTGACGAGAATGGACCTACATGCAGAATTAAGGTGTCCGCAGCGATGGTCACATTTTCAAATGTCTTCTCTGGAGTAACGCTTGGATTGGCTACGTGTGCCAATTCAGGAGGTGGCAAAGGTGAGCATGAGAATACAGAGAAATCAACGAGCGTGATTTCAGGTACTATCGGAATGGTTACCGAGAAGAATAGTGTCGAGATAAAGAATGACAATTGCGCTGTGATTTGCCCTGAGAGATCGAGCACGCATTCCGGGCCCTGCGCCAGGTTATCCAGCAATTCATCCAAATGGACCTTGTCATCGTGATCGTTGTTGTGCCAGAACCCAGCGAGGTCAGCACCCAAGCGTCCTTCAATGCCCACGCTCGCGACAACCGCGCTGACAGATGCAGAAATACGGACGCCCACTCCAAACGAAACGACAGCGGGAGCGCCATGCCCTTCGTCTTGGAAGAAGAAACCATCGGCAAAACTATGCTCTGCCCTAAAGCCGCGAGTGTCAAAACCCAAACCGAGATTCACGCCGATGGTAAAGTCCATCCCGGCGCTGAGAGTCACAGGAACTGGCCCGACAGGAATAATACCTAA
>JAYVHC010000440.1:0-2598 GCA_043771575.1 Planctomycetia bacterium | reverse complement strand
CCAGCCCTATCCGCTGCCCAAGCTCGACGAGATCGCCGGGCCGGGCCAGTCGCAGTTCTTCGGGGCGATGGAGAACTGGGGCGCGATCTTCACTTTCGAACGCATCCTGCTGGTCGATCCCGCGCTGACCAGCGCCGAGGGGCGCAAGGGCATCTACACCACCGTCGCGCACGAGACCGCGCACCAGTGGTTCGGCGACCTGGTGACCATGGCGTGGTGGGACGACCTGTGGCTCAATGAAGGCTTCGCCAGCTGGATGGAAACCAAGACCACGGATCACTTCAACCCGTCATGGTCGGCGCTGCTCGGTCGGGTCGGCGGGCGCGAGGCCGCCATGGGCCAGGATGCGTTCGTCACCACCCACCCCATCGTCCAGCGTATCCGTACCGTCGAGGAAACCAACCAGGCGTTCGATTCGATAGCGGTAGACATTACTCCTAGCTTGAGCTTCCGCGGCAGCATCACCACCTCGTGCGCCGACCTTTTGCAGTTCTTTGAGTCGTTGCCATGTCATAATGCTGGCATACAAACCAACTTCGATGAACTTGAGTTGTTCTTCTTTGCTGTCGGTTGTGTCGAGTTGTGCAACTGCCAATCTGATACGAGCATCAAGAAGGAAGTTGATGTTTTCTAGGCCGCGCTCGTATCGGGCTTGAAGTGCTTCGACTTCATGCTCCGCAGCTTTTACGCGGAGCGTTTTGACCGCCGAAAGATCCGGTGCATCTTCCAGTCCCTCTGGTAATAAGCTAGTACCAATCTTGGAGAAGTCTAGTGCCAGTCTATTCTGCTTGAACTGCTCCTCAGTTTGCCCCATTACGGATGTTGTCAGAAGTAATAATGCTATTGCGATTTTCATCACGCGTTCTCTCGGTTCATTTGATGTTCCTGTTACCCGTACCCTCTGCGTTCCTCGCCGGTATCGCTTGAGCTCAACTTTAGCCGCAAAGGGCAGAGGTTCAGGCAAGTAGAAGCTGCCTGCGTGATCGCAAGATTTGCGAGTTAACGCGCAGGCAGACTTAAGTGTATCAGATGCCATCGACGATACCTTCAGAGCGCGAGGTCACAGCGAATGACTGTAAATCAAAGATTTCGCTAGCAGCGGAAGTTGGAAAAGCCGAGTGGATTTATCCCGGACAGCCAACGCGCACCGGTGGGACCTCCACACGCCGGAAACCAAATTGCCGAGACCGCTAAGGAGCAGTCTCGCACCTTTGAAAAATTTGGAAGTGCCGATCGACCATATCTCGTTCGGAGGAGGAGACGGCTTTTCGGGACCCTCGCGTGCCTTAGGGAGCCTGTTTAGATGCGCCAGCGACGTTTCCTTGTTGCCTCAGGACGGTTCGTCCTGAGGCACGAACGTCGACCGCAGTCGGGCCGGAATACGTCAAGACGCTTGACTTGCCGTCAGAGTCGTATTGCATCGCGAGCAGATGCTTATATGGAAATTGTCCTATTCTGTCTTTTTGCGTGACTTTTTCTGGCGACTAGTTCGCGGTCCAGACTTTGACATCATCGTTGATTCGCGATTTGCCAGTTTCTGAAATGAGCCGTTTGGATTGAAGCAGGCTCTCGATACTGCCTCGAATCTCTGTACGATGGAACTCGCAAAAGTTCCCCTTTATCACCTGTGCAATCAACAGCTTTCGGGTGATTTGGTTCTTGGCCAGTTCAAGAATGATTGCTGGCAGCCTGTCGACATCCGGCACCAACTCTTCCGAGCGGGTTTCAAATAAAGTTGGTTGTTTTAGGTCCCTTGCCATATCCGCGAGTTCGCGCCGACTCTTCACCATTTCATCGTTCATCAAGGTCAGCCCGTCGAGGTGTCTGGTGCCAAATACCAAGTGATACTTCGGAACTTGATGGTGAGGTTTAGCCTTTACAGCGTGGCTTACTACCTCACTGAATCGTGAGGATAGTCGCTTGCAATACTCATGTACAAATTCTTGGACCAACGTAGGATAATTGATGCTGGAAGTGAGTAATTCTTGCCATCACCTACCTCCCGCGACTGCATCTAACGCATCAAATGTTGCGTCTACTTGGTTGTCTGCATCAACCGGAGTCTCGTCGTCATCGATGGCAGTAACCTTTGACTTTAAGAGCGCTAGTCCTCTACGTACGAAACTTGGCGAATTCAAGTTGAGCAGGATTTCCACGCTGTTGCCTTCACCCAGACCAGCGAAGATCCGATGGAGTTCAGACCATACCAATCCTTCTACAGTAAAAGGGTCGACGTATAGAAAGACACTTGAGGTCCGGGTTTGAGCAGCAATCTCCGAGGCAAAATCACCGAATGCGCCATTTCGAGCATGGGCAAATGCGAACTCTTCGATATTAGAAACAAGCTGACTGTGTAAGGTCGTGATCCTCTCAATGCACCAGACAGACACAGGCTGAGGAGCGGTCAGGTTCTTGTCCTGGGTTTCCTGAACGCAACGGCAGATAATGCGCGGCGAGCCGTCCTCGCCATCTTTGAATCGACCGGGCCCTGCAAAAGCATCTACGATGAGTACCGGTTTTCGCAGCATCATTATCTTGGGCAGGTACGCAGCAAGGTAACAACCCAGGATCTCGTCTTTTCGCAACGACCACAGTCGT
>JAYVHC010000439.1:0-2760 GCA_043771575.1 Planctomycetia bacterium | reverse complement strand
TGACGGTGACGATGTTTGACTATGAAACCGCGCTGGGCACCATGACAGCGCGGCAGACGCTCGAAACTGTCCCAGCAGATCGTTTGGCACGTGAAAAAGCCAAAAGCACTTCGGAGATTCGTGTTCATCCGAACGGCAAGTTCGTTTACGCTGCCAATCGCGGTCACGATACGATATCGGTTTTCAAAGTGAATGAGACGAGCGGCGAGTTGACGCGAATTCAAATTGAGAATGTACATGGTGCCACGCCGCGCAATTTCAATCTCACGCCCGACGGTAACTGGTTGCTGGCTGCCGGGCAGCTGTCGAACACCTTGGGTGTGTTTTCCATCGATCCAACATCGGGCATGATCACGTTTGATCAGAGCAGTGTATTCGCGCCGACACCGATTTGCGTGCTGTTCGACAAACGGGGTTGAGGAGAATCAAGCGAAACCTGGGTGTCGCGGAAAAGGATCGCTGCGACTACAATTCGCACTTTCCAAATTCCGCAATCCTAGTAACGCGACAGAAAAGAGCGAGCGATGGCGACGACACCTGGCTTGGCACACATGGTTTACTTTGAACTCAGCGACGCATCACCTGCAAAGATCGACGAGTTGATCGCAGCCTGCCATGAATATCTGGCCAACCATCCCGGCTTGGATTACTTTGCTGTGGGCCGACTGAACTCCGATCTTGCGCGCCCGGTGAATGATCGAAGTTTTCACGTGAGTCTGCACACAGTTTTTACCGACCGAGCCGCACACGACGCTTACCAAATCGAACCTCGCCATTTGAAGTTTATCGAACTCAACAAGCCGAACTGGAAGCATGTGCGAGTGTTCGATTCGGACTTGGCCTGAGTGCATTACGCGATGTCGCATTACTCGTTTTCGTGCGAGTTGTCAGGATAATCGTAGAAACCTTTGCCAGTCTTGACGCCCAAGTTCCCCTGACGGAGCGGACCTTGGAGAACTGCGATCAAGCGGTCAAGACTGACGTCGTCGCTTTCAGCCCAACGCGCATTACTGAGTACTTGCTCGATGACGTCCAGCCCAATGCGATCCATGATACCGAAGGGTCCAAGCGGCATGTTGGTGACCGCTCTCCAGGAACGATCGATTTCTGCTGGTTCGGTAATATCCTTGGCAACCAGTTCAAGGGACGCCCGCAGTAGGGATTGAAGCAGCCAATTGAAGACATAGCCTGGGTTTTCGTGCCGGAGTCTCAAGGGAGGTTGACCGATGCGCAGCGAGAGTTCACAGAGCTGATCGATGACCTGTGTTTGCGTCGCATCGCAACCCACGATATCGGCGACCGATTCTTGTTGCACTGGGACATGAAAATGAAAGTGTGCGAATCGCTCCGGTGCCTCTACGAATCGACTGAGCATCTTGGGTGTAAAGTAGGAGCTGTTCGACGCGATAATAACTGGCGGAGGATAGCGCTCGCTGATTTCGCCGAGCACGCGTTTTTTTAGTGAAATTTGCTCCGGCACGGACTCGATCACCAAGTCCATGTCAGGCAAACAAATTTGTTCCGCGATCTGTACCTTCGAAATCCAATCGGCAATAACCGCTGGGGAACTCGATTCGATGCGTTGGCCAACGATGGAACGAATCCATTCGAGCGAATGCTCGCAGACCGCGCGCTTGCGGTCGAACAACCATACGTTGACACCATGTTGGGCCATGCGGGCTGCAATTTGACGTCCAACCCATCCCGCGCCGACAATGAGCACGCGCTGTATTCCGGGTGGCTTTGACAATGGCGATAACGCCATACGATTGCGACTCCGGTTAATGGCTGCGAATGATTGCCAAGTGTGCGCAACCCAAAAAATCAATTTACCTAAAGCTGTGCAAGTTAACCACCGGCAGTGGTCAGGTAACTTGGATCGGGTTGCCAGAGGTATAGAAACGTGGGCAAGCTGCTGCGGTCCAGGCCTGGCATTTTAATCGGCAGCAGCAAGAAAGGCGTGTTCGGCGTGACATCAAACTGCGAATAGGCTCGATCGTTGTCTCGCCTGAACATCACTACCGGCGAATCCACTGCCAAATTACTTCGCTTTCTTGCGAGTGCAATAGCGTCGTCCAAATAGCCCACCGTGTCGACCAAACCACTTTGCAAAGCGTCGGTACCCGTCAGAATTCCACCTTCGAAATTCTCTTCATGCTCGGCAGATACGGATCGAACTGATTTAACGTGAGCAATAAACCGTGCATGAAATGAGTCAGCGATACGCTGAAGCGTCGCGCGTTCAGTTTTGTCCATGGCGCGTTCTGGTGATGCGATATCGATCTGATCGCCCGCTTTGATGGGCGACGAAGCGATATTGAACTGGCCGAGCGTGTCTTCCATGTTGTATACATTCAGGATGACACCGATGCCGCCCACGATGGAAGTAGGATGGGCAATGATAGCGTCCGAATGCGCTGCCAAATAGTACGCTCCGCCGGCGCCTACGTCCATCAAACACGCGACAACGGGCACATTCGTATCTTCGCGAAAGCGAATCAGATCGCGACTCATGATGTCGGTCGCCGTCACTCCGCCACCCGGACTATTGATGCGCAACACGACAGCTTTGACAAGTGGGTCTACGCGCAACGCATCTAGTTTTTCGCGAAACAGTGCAACGGGATTTTCGCCCATCGAACCCAGGCCACTAATGTTCTTGTTGATCAAGATACCATCGATATCGACGATTGCGACCTTGCCAGATTGTTGACAAGCGGAAAACCCTCCCGGCGCAATCATGACGCTAACAAGCCGTGA
>JAYVHC010000438.1:0-4745 GCA_043771575.1 Planctomycetia bacterium | reverse complement strand
AAGGCACGAAAACGCGATTGCAATCTGGGGACAAGCATATGTAGAAATTTCCACCTGCGTTTTTTGATTCATCAGTGGGGGCTCGATGCCTCTGATGCTGGGCGAAACATCCGTAACCATCCAGTGGAAGATGCTCAAGGGCGGGGCAATGCACAAATCGTGCCACATTGCCCTCCTTTTGTCCAAGAATCGAAAAGCTCTGTCCAAGAATCGAAAAGCCGATGAATTAGGCCCACTGGGGTTCTAATGCACCGGCTTACTCTGTATCTCGCCAACCCGTTCTTGGTCTGCGATTTATTTCGTGGCCCAATTTGGCGAGCCAATTCGCGATTTTGAAAGCGATTCACAACAAGCTCCTTTATATCTTTAAGTAGCCGCAACGCAACCGAATTCCTTTAACTTTGGCGTTTAGTTTGATAGTGGGACGCTTCTGCCGGATGCGACCAGCTTTATGTACGTCCCTTGCTTCGCTGCTTATACCCGAGCGAAATGCTTCCCGTAGGATCAAAGTATTTGCTTTATGTCTTGAGGGCTGCAACAATGCGATCAGCGCAAACAGGGCCGCTGCGCGTTGAACCGCGTTGGCGGTCAGCTGCTTCATTAAACGCGGAAGGCCTAGAGGGATGTATCAGCCGCGAAATCGGACGACCTTGAAGAAGTCATGGGCTACGAAGCTCGCCGGTTTCACGCTCGTCGAGCTGTTGGTTGTGATCGCCATCATTGGGATTCTGGTTGGTTTGCTGCTTCCAGCAGTTCAGGCAGCGCGCGAAGCGTCGCGCCGCATGCATTGTTCCAACAACCTTAAACAGCTTGGATTGGCGCTTGCAAATTACGAAAGTGCCTTCAAACGCTTGCCAGCAATGCGGAGCGGAACGGCTGGGTTTTCATCGAGGCTCTCCGGCAATCACGAGCGACGAAGCGGATTTGTTGCATTGCTCCCGATGCTTGAACAAGCGCCTCTGTACCAGCAAATCGAAGGGCCATTCCGCACAAGCCTTGGCGTGATTCCCGCGAGCGGCCCTTTTCCCGGAGAGACATTGGGAGGTGCTTATACGCCTTGGCTTTTCCAGGTTCCGCAGTTGTTGTGTCCCAGTGAGAAGTTCGCCAAAGGGCCGGCAGATATTGGCATTACTACCTACACGGTATGTGTCGGCGACAACGTTTTGGATATTGCCAACGGCAGCACGCGCGGCATGTTCGAGCGCATGAATTGGAAACGCTTTGCCAACGTTTTGGATGGGACTTCGAATTCGATTGCCATGGCCGAAATCAAAATTGGAGGGGTGCAGGAGTGGTTTCCTGATGCGGAAATATCCGTTCCTTGCAGGCACTCCAAATTCAAACCCTGTCTGCCTGCACCGATCGGCGGAACTCCCACTCCACCACCTGCGCCCTACGGACGTGGCATGCGATGGATTGACGGGGCGCCTATTTACACCGCTATCAATACCATCTTGGGGCCAAACGATAACAATATTTCGCAACGTCAATCCATTGACCTAGTGCCCGGCTTGTTTACGAGTGGTTCGTATCACAATAGCGTTGTTGGAATTCTGTTCGTCGATGGTTCTGTCCACTTCTTGGCTGAGAATATCGACACCGGGGATTTGAATGCGGTGGCACCAAGAGGAACGTCAGGAGAACCGAGTCCCTATGGGGTATGGGGCCGGCTGGGAACGATTGCAAGCGGTGAACCCGCAAGCCTCCCGTGATGCGCAGCGGCATAGGTTTACAGTTTGTGCGGTGGCACAGGCTTCCAGCCTGTGAAGTGGCTTAGACTGGCAGACACAGGCTGGAAGCCTATGCCACTTCAAGCTGCTCGAAAAACCGCGTTTCGCAGGCAATGAGGGCCGATGATGACGGAGCAGCCGGTTTAGCAACGTTTTTCGGTCAATTTGGGTTCCACTGTGGAGCCATTCACGCCCAAAACCCACGTACGGGATGTTGCTACATTTGTCGATCAGCGATACCTTTGGGGTAAGTTGCCTGCTGCGGATACCGCGAGCAGATCCAAGCTGCGCGGAGTTGTGCGGCGCGGATGACTTGAATTACCCATTTGCCATGTTGCTTAGAACAAGTTGCGACGTCGTTCGTGACGGAAAAGCCACCGTATTCGAGCCATTTATGGCTACAGGAGTTTATCAGTGTACGTCGCTGCTTCGACGGATTGTTTCCCAGAATTAGTAATGCCGGACGTGGTTGACCAGTTTATCGACTTGGAATTCACGACCATTGAAATTTCGTTGCGTGAAGACGGGACTGCACTTAGTCCTAGCCGGATCGATGCGGAATTTGAAAGAGCAATTCATTTCGCGCGTGGCAGCCATCGCTTGGAGGTCTGTAGTTATGATGTGCACATTGATGCAGAGGGTGAGCAGTATTTCGAACAATTCGGCGCTGTCTGCCGGCTTGGCAAAGCGACCAAAGTGGTCACTCTTACGGTTCCATCCTGCGAACTCGGAACACCGTTCAATGCCGAAGTTGAACGCTTGCAGCGATTGGTTGAAATTGCGGAACTGGAAGGCGTCCGAGTGGCTATGAAAAGCCAAATCGGTCGTTTGACCGAGGATCCAGATACCGTCAAAGTGCTCTGTGATAACGTCAAGGGGCTTGGATTGACGCTGGACCCAAGCCATTATCATTGCGGTCCGTTTCCCAACAAGAATCTCGACAAGATCATGCCCTATGTGTTTCATGTCCATCTGAAGGATTCGAAGAAGGACAAATTGCAAGTGCGTGTCGGACAAGGCGAAATTGAATACGGCAAAGTCATATCGCAACTCTCCAAAGTCGGCTACAGTCACGCTTTAAGTATTCAAATCGCGCCGATGCCTGGTATTGATCAGCGCGGTGAACTTCGAAAACTGCGTTTGCTGCTCGATACCTTGCTTTAAGCGCGGCTTGGATTGAAAGTAACCCAGCACATGAGCAGGTTGCGCAACACCGCCCATCGCACGAGTTGTTTTTACCCACGCAAATAAATTAATTCACTTTGACGGCCAGGCTGACATGAACGATCCGGCAGTGATGCAGTTGATGTTAGTTGACGCGTTCGCGCGGCAGCCCTTCACGGGAAACCCGGCAGCCGTCTGTTGGATCCCAGACAAGTGGCTCAGCGACGACTGGTTGCAGCGGTTTGCTGCCGAGATGAACCAATCCGAGACAGCTTTTGTCGGTCGCGAGGGGGAACACTTTCGCTTGCGTTGGTTTTCACCGGTTACCGAAGTGGACCTATGCGGACACGCGACTCTCGCCGCCGCTCACTCGCTTTTCAGTTGGGGCTTTGCCGAGCGGGGCCTCTTGACGTTTCAGACGCGCAGCGGAGCATTGACGGCCGAGCCGCTGGCAGATGGCATGATTCGACTGAACTTTCCACTCGAAAACGCCATTGCAGTTCCCATGCCCGCCGGACTGCTTGAGGCGCTGGGAACGAAGTCGCGTGTCCTCTTTGTGGGCAAGAATCGGTTTGACTACCTAGTACATCTGTCAACGCCCACGGATGTCGGCACCTTGCGACCGGATATGTTAGAACTGGCCAAAATCGATTGCCGAGGCGTGATTGTAACGGCGGCCGGCGAGGGCCACTATGATTTTGTCAGCCGTTTTTTCGCTCCGCGCGTTGGCATTCCCGAAGATCCTGTCACCGGATCAGCTCACTGCTGCCTCGCGCCGTATTGGAGTGTTCGCAGCGGTCGCACGCGCATGCTCGGTTATCAAGCCTCACACCGTGGCGGTGAAGTTCGAGTGGAAGTAGTAGTAGGACAGCGCGTCTTGATCAGCGGCAAGGCTCTAACCGTCACCGCAGGTCAGGTCGCCCTCGATTGACCCACACAGCCACTTCAGAGAGGAACGTAATGCCCGGCGAACTCGCCTTTACCGCTTTCGAGTCGCGGGCAAAACAAAAAAGAAAATGTGGAAAAGATTCAATTTGCGAATTGGGCGAATTGGCGTACCATAGACGTAGTTTGGTTTTTGTGCCCATCGCGTTTTTCCTGAGGATCTACTTTGGCCGCAGCCATACAGCCAACTCATAACTCGGGACGCAGTGACCTAGCCCAGTCCGATGCGCTTCAAAAACTGACCGGCAATACAATCATTCTGCTAGCTCGTTTCTTCAGCGGCTACACGGTGCGTTGGATCGATTGCCAACCCGACACTTGCCAGCGCGTATACTTTGCAAACCACACCAGCCACCTCGATGCGGTTGTACTGTGGTCCGCGTTGCCAACCGAGATTCGCAATTTGACTCGACCTGTGGCGGCCAAAGACTATTGGGGCCAAACGCGTTGGCGAAGATTCTTGGCCAGTTCATTTAATGCGATGCTGATCGACCGCAAAGAAATCAAAGTCCATCAGAGTCCCGTTGAAATGATGCTGCGTGAGATGGGTGACACGCATTCCTTGATCGTTTTTCCAGAGGGCAGTCGGGCTGAAGATGGAAACATGGGCGAATTCAAAAGCGGCTTGTTTCATATCGCCAGGAAACGACCCGACCTCGAATTGGTTCCAGTTTACATGGATAACTTGAATCGCATTTTGCCGCGCGGCGAGTACATGCCGGTGCCGCTGTTGAGCAGCATCAGTATCGGCGCGCCGCTCTGGCTGGAATCGGGAGAACCCAAGTCTGAGTTCCTCAATCGCGCGCGTGAAGCCGTGCGTGCGCTCAAAAGTTGGAGCAGTGATTCACGCGAGAGCTGACGTTGGTGATTTTTTGAACGTAGCCGAGTTGCTCCGCAACTCGGAGA
>JAYVHC010000437.1:0-6149 GCA_043771575.1 Planctomycetia bacterium | reverse complement strand
AGAATCTCGGCGCGGGACGCGGGGTCGTGACGAAATACGCCGCGCATAGATGACGTCATACACAAACTGCCAGGTCTTCGAATCCCCCGAATCGTCATGCATGAATGTGAGGCTTCGAGCACTACGGCCACGCCCCGCGCGGATAGTTCGGATTCGATCAAGTCAGCGATCACTTCCGTCATCCGCTCTTGAACTTGCGGGCGACGTGCAACCTCTTCGACCACCCGCGCGAGCTTGCTCAAACCGACTACTTTTCCATCGGGCAAATACCCGACATGGGCCTTGCCGGTAAATGGCAGCAGGTGATGCTCGCACATACTACAGAAATCGATATCCCGTACGAGAACCACTTCATCGTACTTTTCGGTAAAGACTTTTTGCAAATGGATGCGCGGATCCGTCTTGAGGCCAGAAAACATTTCGGCGTACATCCGTGCCACACGTGCTGGCGTTTCAAGCAATCCTTCACGATCAGGGTTTTCTCCCACCGCAGCCAGAATCTCGCGTACGGCGCTTTCAATACGCAAAAGGTCTACCTTCAGGGGCTTCGCTTCAACAGACTTTTTCGATGAACTTGGTTTTGTCACAGGTGCCTCAAAACGGAGAGCAATTCGCTCATGGAAACTCTTACGATCGACTTTCTGATTGTTGACCATCGGTGGGACGATGGCTACCGAAATATTGTCTAACGGTCAGAAAGATGTCGGCACGCACCGACTTGCAATCGTCTGATTCTAGGCAGCCTTCAAGTCGCAGCCCCCAAAGTCAGTGAACACACTATTCGAGGATCATGTCGTCAACCGTCTTGCCAGATGGAATCATCGGCAAAACGTGCTCTTGGTAGGGCACCGAAACATCTAGCACAAAAGGACCGGGATATTCAATCATTTCCTTGAGAGCGGCTCGCAAGTCCGATTTCTTGCTGACCGTAGCCGCGCCGCAGCCGTAACCTTTGGCGATCTGAACGAAGTCCGGATAGCGTTCGGTAACAATCGCATGTTTGTCGGTAACGCCAATGCCGCGGGCTTCTTCGTGATCGATGGGACCGAGGTAAGTGTGAGCCCGGTTGCTGCCCATGAAGCGATCTTCCCATTGAACAACCATGCCCAGATGTTGGTTGTTCAGTAGCAAAACTTTCACTGGCAATTTTTCGCAGTGGAGCGTGGCCAGTTCTTGAATGTTCATCTGAAAGCTACCGTCCCCGTCGATGTCGATCACCAACGAGTTCGGATTGGCGGCTTGGACACCCATGGCGGACGGCAGACCGAAACCCATCGTACCCAGCCCCGAGGAACTGAGCCAATGACGTGGTTTGCGGAAGTTGAAAAACTGCGCCGCCCACATCTGATGCTGTCCCACACCAACGGTGACGAAAGTATCGCGATCCTGCGTCATGTTCGATAATTCGCGAATGGCATGCTGCTGAAGAATGCCATCAAATTTTTCATCGTAATGGAACGGATACTTTTGCTTAAGTTCCTTGCAGTGCTTGACCCATGCCGCGATATCGTCGGGAGCTTCAACGATCTTGTTGAGCTCATCGAGCACAAAGCGCACATCGCTGCATACTGGAATATGCGCAACCTTGTTTTTATTGATTTCCGATGCATCGATGTCGACGTGAATGATCTTCGCGTTTTGGGCAAAAGCTTCCTTCTTGCCAGTCACACGGTCATCGAAACGAACTCCCAACGCGATTAGCAAATCGCAATCACGGACCGCAAAATTCGCATACGCTGAGCCGTGCATGCCAAGCATGTCAAGCGACAGTGGGCCATCGTTCGGATAGAGCCCAAGTCCCATGACAGTCATCGTGATTGGAATGCCGGTTAGTTCCATCAGCTTGCGAAGTGCTGCGGCACCTTCGGAGCCGATCACGCCGCCACCCGCATACAGCAACGGTCGCTTCGAATGTTTGATTGCAGCCGCGATTTGGCGAATCTGTTCTGGTTGCGCAAGCGGTACTTTTACGCGATAGCCGGGAAGATTCATCGGCACGTCCCAATCGACGTGGCACTGATCCATTTGCACATCTTTCGGCATGTCGACTAGCACCGGGCCGGGACGACCGGTGGTCGCGATATGAAACGCTTCTTTCATCACCCGCGCCACATCGTCAACTTTGGTGACCAAGTAATGGTGCTTGGTGATACCGCGGCAAACTTCGACAATCGGTGTTTCTTGAAAAGCGTCGGTTCCGATAACACCGGTGGGAACTTGGCCGGTGATCGCGATCAATGGAATGCTGTCAAGCTTCGCATCAGCGATGGCCGTAACTAGGTTCGTCGCGCCAGGGCCGCTCGTCGCCATAACAACGCCAACTCTCCCAGTTGAACGCGCGATGCCTTGGGCTGCGAAGCCGCCACCCTGTTCGTGACGCGGGAGAATCGTGCGGATTTTGTTGCCGTACTTGGTCAGCGATTGGTGCATCGGCATGCTGCATCCGCCGGGGTACGCGAAGATGACTTCTACGTTGTGGTCCACCAAGGATTTAACCAGAATGTCTGCACCGGTCATCACTTGAGTGCCACGTTTTGTTTCAGCCGAAGCCATCTTATTCATACTCCAAAGTCGTTTCGATTATTCAGACTGCCTTGCAGGGACTCAATTCTCGCCCAGCAGGTTCCAGTCGCCCAAACCAATTCTCTCAGATTCGCATAAATACCGGCTAATTCGCAACTTGCGTTTCTGAGAAACCTAAGCAAAAGCAAATTCTCAGCCCCTACGAATCGACGGTCCGATGTCTAGAATAAGGTAGAAATGGGTTTTCTTCAACGACAATATAGCTCACCCTCATGTGGAGTGACCAACAAATGGTTCGAGAATGGTTGGCAGTCGCAGTCGGGGGACTCATCGGAACCATTTTACGGCACGGCACCGTGAATCTGTTCTCCCTTATGTCCATATCATGGTTGCCAATAGCGACGCTGGTGACTAATTTCGTCGGCTGTTTCGCCATCGGCTATCTCGCCCAGTGGTCGTTGGCTCAGAACCTTGAGAATCACTGGTGGGTGGTCGGTTTACGGGCCGGCGTGCTCGGCGGCCTGACCACCTTCAGCTCCTTTGGACTCGACGTTGTCCGTCAGTGGCAATCCGCCCGCCCCGAAGTTGCAGTCGGACTGGCGTCGGCACATGTCTTTTTGGGTATTGGCGCTGTAATCGTGGGTATGCTGCTTGCACGATCCTAAGAGGATTCCGATTAGAGCAATTGTCCCAATTGCTGTCCAGAACGATTGGGACAATCGTTCTACACTAAAAAGCGTGCCACACCCAAAGTTAAATTGAGATTAAGGGCTAGTTATTGCCAGGGCAATGCAAGCTGGAAGCTTACGCCATTTAGACGACCTGCTTTCGCATGCGTAGGGCGGCGATGGTAGTGACTACGATCGCCATCAGCCACAACACCACCGTATGTTGCCACAGCGTCGACCAGTCGGTACCTCTTAACAAAATCCCGCGCGATGCATCGATCAACCACGTTGTCGGAATGAAGTAGGAAATGGTCTTGAAAACCTCCGGCATCGAGTCGATGGGGAATACGTAGCCCGACAGGAAAATCGATGGGATGATCGTGCCCATCGCCATCTGGCCGGCGGCATCCTTCGTATCCGCTTTAGTGGAGATCAGCAGTCCGAAAGCGAGCATGGTCAACGTAAAAGGCAAAAGCAGTGCGAACAGCAATAGCACGTAGCCACGAATCGGAACTTGAAAAATGGTATACATCACCAGCAAAATAATCGCAAACTCGACGGCGGTTTGAACGACATAGGGAATCATTTTTCCAAGGATGACTTCGCCGCGACGCACGGGGGTCATGTAGAATTGTTCCAGCGTTCCTGATTCTTTTTCGCGCACAATCGCATTGGCCGATAAGACGGTGGCTAACATTTGACACATCACCACCATCAATCCAGGTAGAAAGAACCATGCCGATCGTGTATCGGGATTGAACAGCATTCGCGGCCGCGCCTCGATAGGCAGCTCTTTTCCTTGCAGGACTTGCGCCAGCGACGCTCTCAGAGCAATTGCATTGCCAACGTTCATCGCTTCGGCAGCAATGCTGGATACGGTTCCGTCTACAAAGACGGCGAACGTCGCAGTCTGCCCGGCTTCGACTTTGCGCGAAAAGTCCTCGGGAATAATGATTCCAACTTGGGCGCTTCCGGCCACGATAAAGGCTTGCGCTTCACGCTCGGAATTACAGTATTTGACGACTTCAAAGTCACCTGAATTCTCGAACTGTTCAATCAACCGGCGGCTTTCCTGCGTATTGCAGAAGTCAACGACCACGCTGTTGACGTCGCGAACATTCGTATTGATGGCGAATCCCAGCATGAACATTTCAACGATGGGAATGAACAAAGTAAAAAATAGCGTCTGAGGATCTCGAATGATGTGCAGCATCTCTTTGTAAGCGATGAAGCGGATGCGTTGCCAAGCAGCCAAGTTCACAGTCCACCCTCCTTGCTGGCTTGGCGCGCTAGCGTCACGAATACATCCTCCAAATTTGCATCGGTGACCTGAATTACCAGCCCCTCCGCCTTCAGATCATCGAGCGAAACACTGTCATCGATCAAGGCATGGACCGCTTGACCAAAGATGGTTGCTTCATGGATCCCGGGCCGAGATTTCAGTTTTGCTAGCACTTCCGCGGACGCACCACCGCGAATCTCCCAGCGCTTCGATCCAGCGGGGGTGATCGTTGGCAACTTCTTCAAGTCTTTGGGCGTACCGAGCGCCAACAAGTGGGACAAATACAAGTAACCAATGCGCCCACACCGCTCCGCTTCATCCATGTAGTGCGTCGTGACCACCAAGGTGATCCCTTCGGAAGCTAATTGAAAGAGTAGATCCCAAAGTTCTCGCCGCGCAACTGGATCGACACCCGCCGTCGGTTCATCAAGGAACACCAAGCGGGGCCGGTGCATCAGCGAACAGACCATCGCCAATCGCTGTTTCCATCCACCTGATAGTTTACTTGCGGCTCGCGTTCGATAGGGGCCAAGACCAGTGAGTTCAATCAATTCGGCTTGTCGTTGTTTGGCCTGCGCGCGATTTAGGCCATAAATGCCACAATAAAAGTCCATATTCTCCTGAGCGGTTAGATCGCCATAGAGCGAAAATTTTTGCGACATGTAGCCAACTTGCTCGCGGATCTTTTCAGCCTGGGTTCGAACATTTAACCCGAACACCGTCGCCTCGCCTTCGCAGAAATTCAGCAGACCGCAGAGGGCGCGAATGAGCGTCGTTTTGCCAGAACCATTGGGACCAAGCAATCCAAAGACTTCGCCAGCATGGACATCAAAACCTACTCGGTCGATCGCTCGGAATTTGCCGAATTGAATCGAACATCCTCGCATGGCAATCACCACGTCGGAGTCGGCACTCAAATTCGATTCATTATTCATGATTTTACTTGGCCGCTGAAAGCCGGATCGACGCCGCCATACCGGACTTAAAAACTCCTGCCGCACCTTTCAGTAGCACCTTGATGGCAAACACTTGATTGTGGCGTTCATCGGGGCTTTGCACGTTGCGCGGCGTGAATTCGCTGATGTTGGCGATGTGGGAAATGGTCCCTTCATACCCTTGCTTCGAACCATCATGGGTTACGGTCACGGTCTGATTCAATTGCACCAGCGCCAATTGCGTTTCGGGAACATACGCCTTGACCCACAAGTCGCCATCGTAAAGAACACGCATCACGGACGCGTTGGGAGTCGCCATATCGCCATGACGAACCGCAATGACTTCAATCCGACATTGTTCCGGTGCAATAATCGAGCATTCTGCCAACAGTGCGTCGAGTTCAGCGATCCGTGCGACGACTTCAGCTACTTGGGCTTTGGCTTGGCGAAGTTCCTCGTCCCGCGAACCTCGTTTAATCAATTCAAAGTCGGCGCGGTACTTGGCAACCTGCGATCTGGCCTCGTCGAGATCTTCAACTCGAGCCCCTTTCACCAGCATCTCATGATTCTTCGCGCTCGAGCTTGCCTGCGCTTTGGCTTTCAGCAGTGCTGCCTTGGCGGAATCCAATTCCGTTTGGCTGATCGAGTTCGCGGCCACGAGCGTCTTGAGCCGATTGTATTCAGCCAGCGCGCGATCGTACTCAGCGGCCCAAATTTCCGACTCGTACTTGGCGATTTCGA
>JAYVHC010000436.1:0-3296 GCA_043771575.1 Planctomycetia bacterium | reverse complement strand
AAGTGGCTTGCGTACGTCATTGGCTCAGTCTCCGCTTCGATGGTTGGTATCGTCTACTTTGCTGACACCGGATCGGCCAAGCCCGACATTTTGGCTCGCGGTTATGAACTGAACGCTATCGCCGCTTCCGTTATCGGCGGCTGCTCTTTGCAAGGAGGAGTTGGCACGATTCCAGGCACGATTCTCGGTTGTTTGTTTCTGCGAACTGTCATCGACGCAGTCAATAAAATCGTCGGCTCTGGCGCGGACGTTTACGAAGGCATGATCGTCGGCATCGTAGTCGTGATGGCGGTCACGTTCAGTCAACGTGCGGGTACCGCGCGCAGCCAAAAATTTTTCGCTACGCCCGTTGGCTGGGCCAGTATCCCTGTGCTGAGCGTCTTGACCGGCATTTCGTTCATGCTCTTTTTCCGTGACAAACCTTGGTTCGGATCCGTTCACGCGGTCGCATTCGGTTTGATCGTTGGCGTGATTTTAATCATTCGAGGTATCATGGAATCGCGAATGAAGCATCGCGCCGCGGCCCCAAAAATATAGTGTGCCTGGATCCCACCATGACCCAAACTCTAGAACAACCCGCTGAACCTGTAATCTCCATCCGAGGCATCGGCAAACAATTCAACGCCGTCCGTGCACTGCACAACGTCAGCTTCGACGTACGACCAGGCGAATTGCACGCCGTGATGGGCGAAAACGGAGCTGGCAAAAGCACGCTGATGAAAATCCTGTCCGGCGTGTACAGCGAGTATGAAGGCGAGATCGCGCTGCACGGCCATACGGTCCGTTTCCAGAGCACAGGCGACGCCGAAGACGCTGGCGTCAGCATCATTCATCAAGAACTGAATCTTGTCGAGCAACTCAGTGTCGCAGCCAATATCTTCCTCGGCCGCGAATTAAAATTCGCACTCGGTATCCTCAATCAATCTGCCATGGATCGCCAAGCTGCTGAGTTGCTGCGTCAATTAGATTCGAATATCTCGCCGCGAGCGTTGGTTAGTACGCTGCGCATCGGCGACCAGCAGCTGGTCGAAATTGCCAAAGCAATCTCGCTCAACGCTGAGATTCTGATCATGGACGAACCCACCAGTGCTCTGACAGAATCCGAAGTGGCTAGGCTATACAGTGTGATCGAGCAATTGCGCAAGCGTGGCGTCACGATACTGTACATCTCGCACAAGATGGACGAAGTCTTTCGACTCGCAGATCGCATCACAGTGCTACGCGATGGCCAGTTTGTACAGACGCTCGATCGCGCCGAGGCGACTCCTCGCTCGATCGCTCATTTGATGGTCGGTCGCGACCTCGAACCTGCTCGTCAACGCGCAGTCACCAAAGGCGCACCCGTGGTCCTCGAAACGATACAACTTTCGCTTGCCTGGCCCGGACATTTGCGCGGCCTGCGATTGAAGGATATCAATTTCCGGTTGCATCGCGGTGAGATTCTCGGCTTCGCCGGTCTGATGGGCGCCGGCCGCACCGAATTGCTTGAGTGCCTGTTCGGTGCCAGCAATCCGCCGCCCCAGGGGCAACTTATTGTTCAAGGCCGTGAGCGATCTTTCGCCCATCCCGCCGAAGCCATGCACGCGGGTATCGCCATGGTCACGGAGGACCGCAAACGCTTGGGCCTGTTTTCGCACATGACAGTTCGCGAAAACACCACTCTATGTGCTTTACAAAATTGCGCTACCGCCGGTGTCGTCAGTCGCAACCGCGAAACTATTGCCACTGGCAGCCAAATCAAATCGCTTTCGATCAAAACCAATGGCTCCGAAGCGCCCATCACCAGTCTCAGCGGCGGTAATCAACAAAAGTGCATCATCGGACGCTGTATGTTGATCAAGCCCAGCATCCTATTGCTCGACGACCCAACCCGCGGAGTCGATATCGGTGCCAAAGCTGAACTGTATCAGCTGATGGAGCAGCTCGCAGCCGAGGGCGTGTCCATCATCGTCACCTCTTCCGAACTGCCCGAATTGTTAACCGTCAGCGACCGCATTCTCGTCCTCTGCGAAGGCGTTATCACCGGCGAATTTACCCGCGCAGAAGCCACTGAACAGCGCATCATGGAAGCCGCCACCCATTTGCAAGTGTAACCCTCGGTGTCGCGGTAGCGACGGTAGCTCTTAGATGGACAAGGCCACATTCCACGTGTTCGGTGAAATTTCACCGAGTGAATCCTCGCGACTCATTCACTCGCTTGCGCTTCGGGCTTGTATTGCGTAACCAAGTCAATAAAACGCATTGGGTTGCCACTTGTCTGTTTCCCAATCGCCGTGGGCTATTGTCGTGCGTCCCTAGTGGGACATAATGATCCAATTCTATGCTGTAAAGCCTGCACTCCAACATACCGTCTACAAAGTGAGCCGTTTCATGTCACGAACCCTACGCTGCCGCTATCTCGTGGCGATAATCGCTTGCAGTTGGTTGCTGACAGCAGGCTGTGATAGCACGTTGCGGAGGGATTCCGTAAGCCCTGCGTCGTCCAGCGACTCAGGGGAATCTGCTCCGGTGGATTCACCAGAGCAACTCATTGGAAAACGACCTCCTTCGCTACATGTCGCCAAATGGGTCAAAGGTGAACCGCTCGCGGAATTCGAGCATGGGAAAATCTATGTGGTTGATTTTTGGGCTACCTGGTGCGGCCCCTGCATCGCTGCGATACCGCACCTCACGAAGCTGGCCCAAGAACATCAGGGCAAGTTAGAGGTTATTGGCATAAGCATCTCGGAACAGCAGAAGTCACCCACGGATACAGCGTACATCGAGAGAGTGGCCCAATTTGTCGAAAAGAGAGGCGATCGGATGGACTATCGGGTCGCTGTCGATACGCCTGACAAACAAATGCATAGGACTTGGTTTGAGCCAACGGGCACCGGCGGCATCCCCACCGCCTACATCATCGACCAGAACGGGCTCGTAGCTTGGACGGGAATTGGCGATCCTACCGTCATTGAACGTATCGTGCACGAATTGCTCGAAGGAAAGCATGATCCTGGAAATGAAGCCGAACGACAGAAGTTGCAAGCGGAAGAAGCCGAGGCTAATGCAAAATTAGCCGCAAAATCAGCGAAAGGCTTTACTTCGAAAATCTATGAGGCATTTCCGGGCTACGAAGACGCGTTGAAGAAAGGTGACAGCTCGGCCGCGCTCGCGATACTCAATGAAGCCTTTGCGAAGGATCCTGCGTTAGAACCGAAGGGCGCTCACCAATGGAAACTCAATCTCCTCATGCAGCGAAATAAATCGGACGAAGTAAATGCCTATCTCAAAGAGCTGCTTGAGAAGTACCCGACGAA
>JAYVHC010000435.1:0-2869 GCA_043771575.1 Planctomycetia bacterium | reverse complement strand
GACGGCTGAAGCACTTCGCCTTTGGCAGAGAACATGGCGGCATTGCTCAAGCCCAACTGGACCAACCGCAAGCTCATGACTCGGTTGTCGACATGCCGGAACGCAATGCCCGAGAACTCGATCATGTCGATTTCAATGCGGCGCGTGCTGAGGTTATCGAGCAGTGACTCGATCAATTGGTCGGGCTCGTGGTTCAGGAAGAACGCGGCGTACAGTAGGTTCACGCCGATGATGCCGAGCGCTTCTTGCTGGAGGGCGTTTTCGGTGTCGAGCATACGAACGTGAATGATGATTTGGCTATCTTGATCGCGCGGGTGAGCTTGAAAGCGCACGCCCATCCAGCCGTGGCAATCGTTGGTGCCTTTGAAATTGCGAGCAGAGACGGTATCGGCGAATACAAAGAAAGCCGTCGAGTCGCCTCGACTGTCGCGGAGTCGTTCGAGATTTAACGAGTGTTCGTGATCCAACATGTCTTCAAGACGTTTGCGGCATACATAGCGATCGCAGGGGCCATAAATGGCATCGCTGACGGACATGTCATAGGCCGAGATGCTTTTGGCAATGGTTCCCGCCGCGCCACCGACTCGGAAGAACCAACGTACCACTTCCTGGCCGGCACCAATTTCTGCGAATGACCCGTAACGCCGCTGGTCGAGATTGACCGCTAAAGCCTTGCGTTCAGTGTTGGGACGTTCGATCGCCGGACGCTCAATCGACATAGTTGGAATCCTGTGCTTGAATCGGTTTGATAAGGTGGGTTTGAAAAGGTGTCTGAGCCTCTCCAACCGACAAATAATCAGTGATATCGACGGTTTTTCAAAGGAGTCAGACCCCTCCTCAAACACTCGACAATGAACAGGCTAAGAATCATCCCTCACGGGATTCGATCGGGAATGAAAAACTTAGCCGCCTGCGCAAAGTTATCCGGTTTTTCCGCCCTGCGTTCGATTCAACTGATACAACCGCAATTGGACTTGAGCTTTACGGCGGCACACCCAGAGTCTCATTTGAACGGTTGCATCCGTTTGAAAAATGCGAGTTGACTTCGGTCCGTTGTCCTTCGGCAGAACGGTTGGGGACAACCGTTCTACACTTTTTAAAATCCCGCACTCTTTAAAATCCCAGGCACGTCCCTGAGTCGGCTAGAAAAAAAGGACTAGATAAACTGTAGGGATTGTGCCGATAGAAGTGACTGTGCTCCGCAGTTTCACTCGTTAGCAGTTATCTGCCACATGAATTCACCTGCATTTTTGCTAGCTTTGGCGCCGGCCGCCTCCGCTGTCGCCAGTCGAACGGTTGCAGCCGCGAAGAGCACGGGAGAGTCTTTCGTTTCGATACTAAGTAATATGCTCGATGACCCAGCAGCCAAGGTATCCGCTACTTCAACCGCGTTAAAACCCACGCTAGCCGAGGCCATGCAGTCGTTGGCCGAACAATTGCGAGGCTGGTTGACTGAACACGGGGCGGGCGACGACTATTCGATCAACTACTATCAAGCCGCCGATGGTGAATCGCAGCTGGATGTACAAGGCGCTTCAGCAGGTGAAGTGAAGCAGTTGCTAGCAGCGGATACGGATTGGATGGCCAAGCTACAGCAATTGGCCTCGTCGATGCAAGCCAAGTCTGCGCAACTCAATCGTGACTTCGTCCCCAATTCAGTTACGATCGAAATCGATCAACATGACGCAAAAGCCTTTTGATCGTGCGATGTAATATTGACCTGAACATTGCTTCCCGATTACCGTCTGACATACCGCCCAGCGCGGCATAAACGGCCTTGCACACAAGATCTCTCGCAGGTCAAGGATGACCAACATGCAATCAGCTAATCAGTACATTTCCTCAGTTCCCCTTCTGGATGTCAATCGTGGCAATCACGCACTTCGCGATGAGATCGTCGCGGCGCTGGCTGAAGTCGTCGATAGTGGCAAGTTCTTGCACGGTCCGCAAGTCACAGAGCTTGAGACTCAGCTCGCCAAACTGTGTCATACGAAGCATGCGGTTGGATGTGCATCCGGCAGCGATGCCTTGCTGCTAGCCCTGATGGCGCTCGAACTCGAGCCGGGTGATGAGGTCATCGTGCCGAGCTTTACGTTTTTTGCCACGGCCAGTTGCGTTGATCGGCTGGGAGCGAAGATCGTTTTCGCGGACATCAATCCGCAGACCTACAATATTGACCCAGCTGCCATCGAAGCCTGCATCACGCATCGCACTCGGGCGATCATTCCAGTGCATCTGTTCGGCCAGTCTGCGGAGATCAACGAGATTTGCAAAATCGCCGCGCGATACGACATCACCGTAATTGAAGACGCGGCCCAAGCGATTGGTGCTGCCTATCATGGTCGTCCGGTCGGCAGTTGGGGTCAGATGGGATGTCTCAGTTTTTACCCAACCAAGAACCTGGGAGGACTAGGTGATGGCGGCATGCTAACCACCAGCAGCGATTCGCTCAATGATCGTTTGCGACTGCTGGCCGCGCATGGCATGAAGCCTCGCTACTATCATTCTGCGGTAGGTATCAACAGCCGGCTGGACACGCTTCAAGCCGCCGCCTTATTGGTGAAGTCGAAGCGGCTCGGTGAATACTCTCACGCTCGACAAAGCCATGCAAGCCGCTATTCGGCTATGTTTGAGCAATCGGGACTATCGCAAAAAATTGGCTTGCCCTTTCAAGATCCAGCCGCGCATCACGTCTGGAATCAGTACAGTCTCCGCGTTGGTGAGGGGCGCCGCGATGCGCTCAAGGGCTACCTGCAGCAACACAGCGTCGGCTGCGAAATATACTATCCAGTTCCATTGCATCAACAGCAATGTTTCCAAAGCAAGAGCTGCTCGCAAGTCAATTTGCCCGAAACCGACCGCGCTGCTC
>JAYVHC010000434.1:0-3290 GCA_043771575.1 Planctomycetia bacterium | reverse complement strand
TACTGGCAATCCAGCATGCAATCCTAGCGCATAGTTTTTCGGCGAAGGTTGCACCAGAGACCCTGGAAGCCAAGGTAGTACAGGATGCGGATCGATTGGAAGCGATCGGCGCGCTGGGACTCGCGCGGTGTTTGATGACTGGCGGTTCCATGGGTACTCAACTCGTCAGTGCCGAAGAACCATTTCCACTAAATCGGGCTGCGGACGATGCGGTGAGTTCAATTGATCATTTATTTGTAAAGCTACTGCGACTACCTCGAATGATGCAGACAGCCACGGGTAGTTCCATGGGGGAAAAGCGCGTCGCGTTTCTTAAGTACTTTCTGCGGGAATTGGCCGACGAGCTTTACGTCGATCAACAAGTGCTCGAGCGAGCGATAGAGAAAACCTCAAAATAAAGTACGCTTCTCGCTGAACGCCCATCTGGTTCCCAGGCTCCAGCCTGGGGACCCCATGAATTGCTGGCTCCAGCCTGCCGAGAGCGGTTCAGCGATAAGCGGCTCGGGAGGCAGTGCGTTCCCAGGCGGGAGCTTGGGAACGAGCGTTTTTGTGGTGGCGACCAGCCAGAAGTGTTAAATAAAGGGCCTTTAAAACGACAAAGCGAGCATCCAAGGGAAGCTCGCTTTGGTTACGGCAGAGTCAGACAAACAGCGCAAATACCTAGTTGCAGCAGCAATCGTTCTTGACTGCCTTGCGGCTGCCCAAACGTGAAAACAGACCACACTTCTTCTTAGCAGCTGGTTCGCAGCAAGTTGGAGCTGGGGGGCAACAAGCAGGAGCTGGCGCTGGTGCGCAGCAAACAGGTGCTGGCGCTGGGCAACATACTGGCGCTGGCGCTGGTGTGCAACAAACTGGAGCTGGAGCTGGCGCTGGTGCGCAGCAAGCTGGTGCAGGTGCTTCGCAGCAAGTTGGGGCTGGTGCGCAGCAATCGTTCTTTGCTTTGCGGCATCCGAACAAGCCTGCTTCGCTAGTTGGTGCGAAGATAACACTAAGTAGGGCAACAAGCCCGAAAGCCAAAACTGATCGCATGATCGTCTCCAAAAAGGGTGAATGGGTAAACTAGCCAAAGTTTAACGCCAAATTTCCCTCGTGCAAGTTAGCTAGCGTCGAATAAACACGGGATTACTCGGTCGCTCGCCATCGAGTCGCTGCGCTGAATAATCATGGCGATGTGGATTGCCGTATCGGGCATTAAGGTGCTAAAAGGCACCGCAAGGCACGCGATTCCGCGTTCCCCCCTGCTGCTGGTTAGAACCGATTTTCATACCGAATTTATCTCGCAGTGACATTTGAGACGGGTGCTGGCGTTGTAAATACCTCGCTCGCTTTTACCTTGTTGCTTTCGACTAAGCCCAGCGCGACAAACTGATTGACCAATTCTTCCCAGCGCTCCAGGGTCATTGCTCCCAGATCAGATGCAGGTACACCCTCTGGCAAACAGAGTGGTCGAAGTTTTTCAACTCCGTATGCAAGGGCTTCTGCGGTCATACCTTCCTTATTGTTTGCCAGGATTTCTGCGTTGGTTTCTGTAGCGGACTTGAAATACTGCTGCCACCCTTCTTGGCTGGCGGCCGTCATGCGGCTGACGATGTCTGCATTTTTGCTTAAGAAATCTTCGGTGCAAATCAGACAACTAGCGTAGGGGTTGTAACCGATATCGGACAACATGAGAGCGCGAACGGCAGCGCCTTGTTGTTCGGCCATAAACGGTTCGCTAAACGAGTAAGCTTGAATGGCAGTATTCTTGTCGCTGACCAGTTTGGCGACTGATCCACCGTAGGGCACAACTTGAACCCCTTCGAGCAGATTTTTCGATTTCATAAAATCGAGGAAAGGGCGTCCTTGATTGGCTTGAAGGGTCATGTCTTTCAATCCCGCCAAGTCGGTGACGCCGGAGTCTTCGCGAACGAGAATGCAGCGAGGCGAGTTTCGAATGGGTGCCAGCAAGGCTACGACCCTTGCATCCTGTTGGCGATATAGCAAGGCATCCGATGCGTTTGCTATCGCGAATTGCACTCGTCCAGTTACCAGTTCTTGAACGACAGGCGCGTTCGGACCGCCCGGACGAATTTCGACGTCGAGCCCATAGCGTTCGAAAATTCCATGAACTTTGGCCGCAAAAAAACCGCCATGTTCCGCTTCAGGGTACCAGTTGAGCATTAACACCACTTTGTCTTTACCGGTAGTTTTTGAGTTCTGCGTGGCGGATTTGGGACTGCCACTCTCGCAGCCCGCGTGGGTCAAAAAAAGGCAAGTCAATGCAATGTGGAGAATGCGGTTCATGTTTTCACCGAGGTTGAAAAAGCGTCGATTAGGTTCCAAGTCGAAGTGTAGCGTCAGATTCTAATGTATAGGCAAGTACAAGTGCGAAGTCTCGGTCCAAGAGTCGGGTTTCCTGGCACTTTTCGCAGAGTGCCACCACGCGTTTTAGTGCTCCTGGCCTGGCACGCACTGTCCTCGGGGCTTGAGGCTTCGACTCGCGCGTTCCGTTTTCGATACAACACGGCATTTCAAAGTTAGGCAGGCAGAGCCTGCAATTCACGGGGTACCCAGGCTGGAGCCTGGGTACCCGTTGGTGATGTTGCAGAAGCGACCCACTGATGACCGGAAAAAACAGCGGAGGCGGCCGATTCAGGTTACAATTTTCTGACTCCAACAGTCTCAACGGTTTGACTTTCTATTTTGGCTCAAGGATCAGGTATGGATTCGGCTGCAATCTGGCTTGAAAAATTGGGAATTCCGCCGCGTGAAGTATGCCTGGATTGGGCTTGGCAAATTCAAGCTCATTTCGCAGGCCTGTCCCACTCTGCTGGCAAGGATACCGCGACACTCAGCTGGCAACGGATAGAGGTGAGCGACTCTGGTGAGCTTGTACTGCCGAATGATTGGAGGCACTATTCACCTGATGATAGACTGCAGGAGCTATTGAGTTGGGCTCATGGTAATCGTCTTAGCCTAAATGGTTCAAATGGTTCCGATAGTTCCGTGCATAGCCGCGACGATTTGGTGAGCGAGTTGCGCGCGCTAACTCTGGGATTCGCTGGCCTTACTGAAGATTCGACAAAGTTGGGAACCAGTTCACTCACAGACACATTGCAATTTGCAAGCCCGCAAGCACACGTTGATTCAATGAGCATGCGTTCACGTTCCAAGGTTAAGCTTACGAATTTGAACCGCTCGCACCGAATCCTGGTTACGTTGAAGCAACACTGGTTGGTAGTGTCCCTCGCTGCAGTCATCCTTTGTGTGGGGTGCTTCATTGCGCTACACTCTGGAACCGGCAAGAATAG
>JAYVHC010000433.1:0-2486 GCA_043771575.1 Planctomycetia bacterium | reverse complement strand
ACGCTCAAGCTGCCGCCATCTTCGATATCACCTTCAATCACAAAGGGGATCAAGTCGCAACTGCCGCTGGCGATGGCACAATTAAAGTGTTCAGTTGGCCGCAACTCGATCCGATCGCCAGCCTGTCGCGCGGCAAGGAAGCGGTATGGAGCGTTGTATTTTCCGACGACGATGCCCAGTTAATTAGTGGCGGCGCTGATCGCCGTGTTCAATTGTGGGACTTGGCGAAAAAGAAATCGATCATGAGTCTGCAGATGACTTCCGATTGGATTACTAGTCTCGTGGCACTGCCTGGCACTTCAGTGGTTGCTTGCGGTGCGATGAACGGTAAAGTCTTCTTGGTGGATTACAAGTCGATGCTACCGATCAGTCACAGCGACGTTGCCAAGAGTGCCATTTGGTCTATGGACTTGTCACCCGACGGCACTCAAGTCGCCATCGCAACCCGCAAGCATGGCGCGTCCGTAATGCCAATTGCAGCCTGGATTGAAGCCGCCAAGCAAGCTGCATCGAATCCAGAATCATCCGAAAAACCGCCTTCACCCAAGTAGGTCTCCAGTCCTCCAAGGGTCATTTTCGAAGTTGCCAAAAACGTGATACGCTCGCAACGCAAAGCATCAAAAAGGACTGCTACTTGCTTCAGTATGGATTGCTGAAGCCGCTGTGGTCGCCGGTCGTACTATTAACGGTCCCTTTGCTTTTCGAAACCTCAAATAAGTGATCGCACGAATGACGACTCCAAACCTTACAAATTATCCGGCGTATCGCGGTCTGCCAACTTTAGCAGGATTGGCATCGATGCAGCGCGCCGTGCAGAGCGACTGGAGTTTGGATGAAAGCGTCGAGCGACTGAAACGGCTGCACTATGTGCTGAAGCGCTTGTATGAAACGTTGACGGCGCGGATTACGGGCGAACCCATTTATGAATTAAAGACAGCCTTCAGTTACCATGCGTACCTGTGTGCGGAACAAGTGACCCTGATTCGCAAGCGGGTCAGCGAGATGCGCGAACCGCCGCTGGGGTTGGATAAAATTCCGCACGCGGGGCTCGAACGATTGATGGATGAAGTGATCGCCGCTCCGACCACCGAGACGCTACTGCTAGGTGTTTACGAAGTAGCGCTGCCCGCGGTATTGCAAGCTTGCAAGCGACTGAAAGAGGACGCACATCCGCTGGCCGATGCGCCGACCGTTCGCATTGCAAAACTGATGGAATTTGAACTTGCCGACGCGGCGCAGTTCGGAGAAGCGGCGATTCAACAGTTGGTAACGAGCGAAGTCCGCGAAGCAGCGGCGCTGTGGCTTGGCGTTCTGCGTCAATGCCTGCAAGCAGCTCGCGAGCTGGATGGCACGCAAGCAGCCAGCGTTGACATTCCTGATCCGTTGCACTCGCGCGAACCGTATTGTTTTGTTAAAGAGCCAAGACGCGACGAGCGTTTTCAGGATTCGTTCAATGCGGGCGTGAACCCGGAAGCGTTTTTGTACGACGAGCGTTTTTTGCCGCGCGACAAGACGCTGATGATGTATTACAAACGCATTCGCGAGATCGATGTGCCCGAGATGATGGCCAGCATCTTGGTCGAGCTAGGACCGCAGGAGCCATGGGAGTTTCATCAGGAGATGATGCGGCAGCTGTGGGACGAGGCGCGGCATGCGATGATGGGAGAAGTCGGCTTCGCAGCGCAAGGCTTAGATTGGCGCAAGATACCGATCAATTTCACTTGGTCACGCAACTTGAATTTGCAACTTGATGCACGCGAGCGACATGGCGTGTTGTTCTTCATCGAGCAGGGGCTGATGCCGCGTACTGGCAAGCGCTACGAATACGAAGTGGGCATGCAGAGCGGCGATCCGCTTTCGGGCCTGTTCCAGGATTTCGACTGGGCCGACGAAGTGCTGCATGCGCAAATTGGTCGCCGCTGGTACGTACCCCGATTCAATTCGCTCAACGAAGCCCTCAAGTATGGCGATGAATGTTGGAGTCGTGTACTGAGTCACTGGCGCACCTATCGCGAGCAAGGTTTGACGGAGCATCGCAATTGGTGGCCAGAGCTGTACCAACAAGCCTGCGCTAATTGGCGAGTCACTCCCGACCCAGCTGCATTCGCTTACAACAAAACCTACGAAGACAGCCGCGCGGATTTGCAGAAATTGAAGTAGCACACACTGCTCTGCACCTGGGAGCTTTCAGCCTTGAAGCCTCGCGGGTTTTGATTGCGCAGCTTTTCATCCCGAAGGGATAACTGTACAAGGTCATAAATGAACCAGCTTCGAATTCTGCCATGCCTCGATTCTGATGAACTTGCTCTGACGCGAAAAAAAGAGCTGGCGATTTTGCCTGAATTGGCTGAGTCGCTGGGGCGGTCGGCAGTAGAAGCGATCGAGCTGGGTTACTATCACACCGATCGCGGCAAAGTCGAATGGAGTGAGTTGGTGCAGGCGGCTCGCGAGTGTGAACGTCCAGCGGCGACCCGACAAAGCTCCGC
>JAYVHC010000432.1:0-14370 GCA_043771575.1 Planctomycetia bacterium | reverse complement strand
GCGGTCATGGTTGGGCAAACTTGCAAAGTACCCACTGGAACCTACCTTTTCAAAATGAGCAAGAATTTGCCAAGCTGCACGCTGCAATTCGCCTAATCCTGCCACTGCTTCCAGGCATCGCCGCCAGTTCACCCATTCACGATGGTCGCGTGCAAGGTCCGCTCGACAGTCGTCTGGAATTTTACCGCAAGAACTCCGCCAAGATCCCCTCGATCACTGGGCAAGTGGTTCCCGAAGCGGTCTATACCGAGGCCGACTACGAACGCGAAATTTATCAACGCATGTATCGCGACATTGCGCCGGAAGATCCTGACGGAACGCTACAACATATTTGGTTGAACGCTCGCGGTGCCATTGCCCGCTTTGATCGCGGCGCCATCGAGATCCGAGTGCTTGACATCCAAGAATGTCCCCAAGCCGACATCGCCATCGGCAGCCTAGTGATCGCAACCCTGCAAGCACTCTGCGGCGAACAATGGACCGGCTTTGGTGAACAATCCATTGCACCCACAGAGCAACTCGCTTCCCTATTCCGTTCAGCCATCATGACCGGACCGGCAACTACTGTACCAAGCTCAATTGCCAGCCACTTCGGTGCTTCAGCGTCCATACTTACCGTGGGGCAGCTTTGGCAAGATCTGCTTTTACGTCTTCAGCCCAGCACTCCCCAGCTCTCCGCTGACATTGTCAACAACTTGAATACCATCCTTTCCCAAGGCACTTTATCTCAACGCATTCTTGCGAATCTTGATGGTGACATTTCACGCACAAGTCTCTTGCGCGCCTATGGTGACTTGAGTCAATGTTTACAAAACGGTGAATTGTTTGCACCTGCCGAAGTTGGCAATGACGCGGCCCCCGGTGGGTCGCATCTGCCGGATGCGACCTGGAAGTACCTGTAGTCTAAAACGACACTTCTCGCTGAACGCCACCACGCATGCTGGCGTTCCGTCACTCCTTCGTTTGCACGGGCAGAGCCAGCGGCACACGGACCCAGGCTTCTTCGCCTGCGTAAACTGTGCAATTGCTTTCTCGACGTAGTTGCGGCATGATGAACACGCGGGATTGCGTCGCTGTCCAGCTAGGTTCTCTCGCGATATTCACGTCTCTGGAATACGAGAAATACAGAAAGGCTGAGCAATATGAGCCAGAGTAAAGTAGCAGCGAATTTATGGAGCGATATTCGATTGCAACGAAGTGTGTTTTGTAACCTGCCCACTATAGTTTCATCTGTACTCACACTAACGTGCTCAGCGATGGTCAGTGCTTCACACGCCAGCGACGAACGTGCTCCCGTTTCGCCACATGCAGAAATCAGGATTCCATCGGACCAAGAAGCTTGGTCACTCCTGCCGGAATTGAAGTCAGGCGACAAAGACGTTTTACCGAATTGGGCAAAAGTCGTTGCGGTTCAGATGCCCAGAACCGCTGCCGCGATGCTGCAATTGGATGCCGCCCACCGGCTGCGCAGCCCGCTTGAACCAGCCCTGCGAGCCAAATTGCGTTGGACGGTCGCGAATGCGAATCGCTGCAGTTACTCACAAGCAACCGCGTTATACGATCTGCGGCTTGCGAGTGCGATTGAAACGAGTATCGAAGACGTTTCGAAGTTAGCTGGCGCAGAACGTGACGCCATTGAGTTGGTGAGGTTGCTTACGGTGGCAGCTCCGACGATTCCCGATGAGTTATTCGCGCGGCTCCGTGAACACTATGGAGACCGTGGAGTTGCGGCGATGGTTTTGCTGGCCGCCTATGGGAACTTTCAGGATCGTATAATTCTTGGCTTAAACGTTCCAATCGAAACGAGCGGGCCACTGGCCGCATTGAAGGTTGAATTCGTCGACGGTGCATTGCAACTCGCGCCTTTGCTGCCACCGGATAATGGGGCTGCAGTCTACATTGACGCTGACAAGCCGGTTGTGCCACGCGATAACGACTGGATGTCAGTCTCTTATGACCAACTTCAGGCAAGGCTCGAAAAGCAGCGTGATCGCCAACCTAGATTACCGATACCAAGTTGGGAGGAAGTGAAAGCCAAGCTCCCGCGCGAGATGGCAGCCTCTCCGACCGCGATTCGCTGGAGCTTGATAAACTACGGCTATGCACATGAACTCGCCATCCCCTGGACCATCGCGACCCGCACGCACTGGGCTGAGTGTCCTTCGGAACGCATTCTCGAAGAGAGTCTGTTCTGGGTGCAAACGCGAGCTATCGATTGCAACTATTGCATGGGGCATTGTGAAATGCTGTTTCAAGTTGCTGGGATGGATAAGCTGGCAACTGCCAAGCGAACTCGCATGTTGGCTGAATCGGATTGGTCTTCCTTTCCGCCCGCAGAACAGCGGGCTTACGCCTTCGCGAAAAAACTCAGTCGTGAGCCATGGGAAATGACCGCAGCGGACTATCGCTCACTGGAAAGCGATTTTGGACCCAAAAAAGCCATGGGCATCTTCTGGTGGTTGTGCCGTGGCTTGTACATGACGCGTATTTCAGACGGATTCCAATTGCCACTGGAGCGTGAGAACGTTTTTGATAATCATGCACCGGCGGAAGTCAAGAAGTAGCAGTGTAGAACGATTGTCCCAATCGTTTCTTGGAGTGTAGAACGATTGTCCCAATCGTTTCCTGGAGCAATTGAGACAATTGCTCTACTCTCAACCCCAAAGAGAGTCCTTGCCGTTGCCGGATGGCAAGGATCGATCAAACTGACATTCGGACATCGTCCTTTAGTTCCAAACCCTGCAACCCAGCTTGAGGCAGGTATGTTTCGCGCCGCCGCTTTCGCCGTATCGATTGACCGGTGTCGAAGAACATCACCCGATTAAGGGAATTCTCGCCTAAGCAGGACTGTACTCGTTCCCAAGCCCCAGCTTGGGAACGCACCTCCCGGAAGCTCCGCTTCCCGTTTCAGTCTTGTTTAAGTGCGGCTAACGCTGCGCGTCGAAGCAGAGCTTCGAGGACTGCGTTCCCAAGCGGGAGCTTGGGCAGCGAGGGGCGACTCGCTTTACTCGGCGATCAGGTTACGCCGCGGGGCGGACGCAGCATTGTCTCATAGACATCCAAGTCCACTCTGCCGCCGATGAGACTGAAAACTTGCTGAATCTGCTGGCGGGCGTGTACGAACGTGAAACGCGGATCGCCAGCGACGCTCTTGCGACCAAGCACGTAGTAATGCGGTTCGCTGGTGATGAAACTCTCCGGTGTAATCTTTAGTTCGCTCTGCGTTTGATTGGCCAGCCAATAAGCGGCAGTGGTAGTCAGTCTGCGGCGCGGACAAAGCTCAATGCCCAGACCATCCACAAATTGCCATGGATCGCATGATTCCGCGACTAGAATTACATCGGCTTCCAAGTCGGCAGTATCTTCCTCGCCGACGAGCAGTTTAACCTGCCAGCGGCCGTGGCTATCACGCGTGAGTGATTCAGCCCCCCAAGCGTCGATATGCACCGCTCCGCTACAATCACCCGACAAAACGCGACTAGTTTCAATGGCGAGATCGGAGCTGATTGAGGCGACCGAACTGAGCCATTCTTCGTGTTGCGTTTCTTTGGGGATCACCCATGTCAACTTGGTGTTTGGGTTATCGCGCGCAAACGCAATGAACTGCACGGCATTGTGACAAGCGACTGGGCCAGCACCAAACAGCACAGTATGCTTGCCCACGAATCGATCGCGATCTTTGTCGCTCAGGTCGCGTGGCCCGACCTCAAAATGTCCGCGCAGCGCGGATTGGCCGATCGCCAGCCCTCCACCGGGTCCAATGCCAGACGGTGTGCGGCCCTCGCCCGAGCAATCGAGCACGATGTCGGCCAGTTGCGTGAACTCACCGCGAACTTTGCCATTTAACAACAACCGAAATTCATCCTCCGATCGATCTTCGATACTAGCGGGTTGATACTTTCGATAATGCACGCGGCTCACCGAAACGACCGGCGAGTTGATGTGAATACACTCTTCCAACAGATCGCTTTTCGCAATGGGAGTCAGGTACTTTTCAACGTAGTCGCGATAGCAAACAATTGAATCCGCGTCGGGCAGATCATGATCGACACCTTGAGCTTGCAGCGCGGCGAGGCCCAACGAACTGGTCGCTTCGCCGAAGGTAATTTTCATCGGCAGTTCGCGCCAGCGCACGAGCCGACTGCCGACGCGGCGAGCGTCGCACAGGATTACAAAGTAGCCCAAGAACCTTGCGTACAAGGCGGCTTCGATTCCTACTGGCCCGCCCCCAATGACTGCGACGGTCGCGGGCGTATCAATCTCTGGATCCCAATCAAGTTTCATCAATCACTTTCAGCGAGTGGTTGGTAGCATCGACCGCGTCATTCTTGGATCGGCAACTCTAATTTCAGCGGTTTACCTTCGCGAACTAGATTGACCGCCACGCTGTCGCCCGGACGTTTCGTTCGCAGCAGGTGGGCGATGAGGTCGCTTTCTGTCATGGGCCGCTGAATACCATCGACTTGCGTTACGATATCATCCACTTTGAATCCGGCTCGTTTGCCAGCAGCATGAGCGTTGAATTGGCCGACATGTTTAATGCGCAAACCAACCGCTTGCAAATCCAACCCGAGTTCTTGGCGTTGCTCGGCAGCGACGGGCTCAAAGGTCAATCCGCCGGTGACCATGCGGCGCAGTCCCCACGTACTGGCACGCCAGGAGATATCGCCACGTTCTTTCCAATTATCAGGCAGTGTTAATTCAAGTTCTTTGGACGAACCAGCGCGCGTGATCTTAAACGCGATTTTTCCAGCCTCCTTGCGTTGATGGAGAATCCACTGCATGTCAGCGACTGAAACGAGAGGTTGCTTCTCGAGCGTTACCAGTTTATCGCCTGCTTGGAACCCAGCTTCGCTGGCCAGCGATCCTTCCACAATACTCTTGACCGTCGCAGCTTTGGTCGGGTCCATGATCAAGCCCA
The DNA here is from genome assembly GCA_043771575.1 of Planctomycetia bacterium. Taxonomy (GTDB): domain Bacteria; phylum Planctomycetota; class Planctomycetia; order Pirellulales; family Pirellulaceae; genus Aureliella. The sequence continues at coordinate 9,449 of JAYVHC010000432.1, read as the reverse complement.
GGATTTTGGGATGCGGGTAAGCGAATATTTGTTCGGTCGGAATCGATTTCTTGTCGAGCCAAAAGTGTTCTCGCCAGGCTTCACCGACTTGATGGCAGTGAATACAACTGCGGGCCACTTCGGGGCCATAGTTCAGCGACGACGTGTATTGTTCTTTCAGCTTGACGAAATCCTCAGGTTTGGCGATCTCGGATTTTGGTCCGGTCTTGGCGATTAGTGAAGGCCTCGCTTCAGGGAATTGTTTGTGCAGGGCGAGCACAGATTGCATCGTGTCGAGAAAGCCATCGAGTGAAACGTCGTCTTCCGAATCGTGCTGATGCGAACGTGTGCCATAACGACCGTAGATCGTACCATCCGCATTCAAGAAAAACGCGGCCCAAGACTGGTCGTAGTCAAATTGGAATCGCGATAGATCCAGACCGTTCGCGTGAACCACTCGAACGCACACAAAATTGCTGAGATGCTTGCGAACGGCTGGATTTTTTTCGACGACTTGCTCGTCTAGCTGGGCGCACGCCTCACAAGGAATACAGCGAAAAACCACCAACAACGGCTTGCCGGATTGCTGTGCCTCTTCGAAACCTTTTTCGAGGTTGTTGTAGATCCAATAACCATCGTCGACCACACGCTGGCGATCGTTGAGCACCAGCGTGTTGCGGTCGCGATTTTGGGCTTGAACTAACGTTGGGACGGCAATTAGGATCACCGACAATGTCCAATGGATAGTCTTCATGTAGGTTACCTTACTGGATTGTATCGCTGCTTTTGAGGGTGGTAGCAGGCACATGGTTAGCGCCGCTACTCTTGAATGTGAGGTTAACTCTTGCAGTGTTTTGCCACTTGCGATTTCATGAATGCAAGGCCCTCTTTGGCTAGCTTCAATTCATCTTCGAACATACGTCGCCAGATCTTGGTCGCAGCAGCCAATTCGGGCAATGCCAAACCAAAGGCTTCGATCACTAACCACCCGTCGTAGCCAATCTCGCCGATCGCCGCAAAGTTTTTCTTCCAGCGAATGTTGCCAGCTCCCGGCGTACTGCGATCATTCTCGCTGATATGAATATGGCACAGCATGTCTTTGATCTCATGCAGCGTCTTGCCGATGTCTTTTTCTTCGATGTTGCTATGGAAAGTGTCGTACATGATACGACAGGACGGATGGTTGACTTCGCGAGCGAATTTGGCGGCATCGGCGTGAGCGTTCAATAAATAACATTCGAACCGATTAAGCGCTTCGACACCGAGCAGCACGTTGACTTGGCCTGCATGTTCAGCCACTTTGCGCATGCTCTCAACACCCCACTGCCATTCATCCTTGGTCGGTCCAGCCCCAGAGAAGTAACCGAGCGCTGAATGGTAGGGACCTACCAGTGTCTGCGCACCAACGGCCGCGCAGCAATCAAGCGTACGATTCGTCAGCTCGACTCCTTTGGCGCGAACTGCTGCATCGGGGCTGATGGGGTTGTCTTCGACGTTGCGTACCGTGACGGCCGTTCGCTGCAAACCAAGTTCATCCAGTTTCTTTCCCCAAGCAGCGTAGTCGAGATCCAGATTGAACATCGGCAACTCGACTCCGTCATAGCCAAACGCTTTCAGCTTCTCAAGCGTCGGCAGCATGCTATCGTTCAGTTCACCGCCCCACAGCAACAAGTTCATTCCGAATTTCATTTACGTACTCCTCTAAGTTGTCTAAGGTCATCTAAAGTTAGTTGTGGCTTGATGGCTCGGTCAGCAGGTCCGTTGCAGCTTCGCGAACGCGTAATCGAGCGTCGGCCAGCCATGTTATTACCGATTCGGGCAGCGGTGGTAAGCCGACGCGGCGCATCACATGATTCAATCGCATCCACAATCGGTCATCGGCCGTGTAGTCCGCCAAGAAACGCTCCTGCAAAAATCTCGGAATGAGCATCGCTAAGGCATCGAACGGTTTCGTACAAACTCGATTGGCCGCCACTTGAACGAGCCGCACATCGAGCGACTCGATGGCCGCATAGTAACCCATAAGATAGTCGGGATTGTCGTCGCTGAGTACCGAGTCAAGCAGCAGTTCGACGACAATATGTCCAACAAAACCCGCCTGGTGACCACTTTGCTCGATGAGCAACGCCCTCAATTCGACGGCGAATCCCGAGCTGAGCACCGCGAATCGCTCTGTTTGATGAAACCAGCGATCATCGTGATGGTGCCGTATCACGCCCCGCGCCAGCGATACCACTCGAGGATCAGCATCATCACGGACTAGCTCCGCTCGCTGGCTTCGCGCCCGATTCCGTCGATCGATCACGCTCATCCAATCCGGCAACGACGTCCCCGCCACAAAATACGGATCATCGAGATACTTGTAGGCATGCGAAAGATAATTCACGAGCGTCCTTCTATGCCTACCCCGATCCAGTCTAATATCCGTATATGCGATATCAATGCGGCTTGGTACTGCAGAACTGACTTGAATCGTAGGGTGCTCATTCTAGCGTTTTTGCAGACACGTCCGGCTCAACTATCACTGTTTTTTTCCCACAAACTGCGAAAGCAGTGGCAGTTCCTAACAGCGGGCGACTTTGACGATGTACGAGCAGAAAACAACACAGCCTCTGACGCACTCGAACTTCTTAACTCGCTTACTTAACCACTTTCTGCTTTCATTGGGCGTGATGATGGGGTCGCTGGGAATTGGCATGGGTGGTTACATGTACTTTGAACACTTGACTTGGGTGGATGCGTTCTTGAATACCGCTATGCTGCTAGGCGGAATGGGGCCAGTGAATCCACCTACAACGGAAGCGGGAAAACTCTTCGCTGGAGTCTTTGCACTTTACGCCGGACTGGTCTTCATTGTCAGTGGAGCGATTTTGATAACGCCGGTCGTCCACCGTGTGCTGCATATTTTCCATTGGGATCAAGAACAACAGACTCCTTGATCTCGCGCAGGCGCTTAGTCCCTCGAATCGCTGCCCCACTATTTGATCGTCACCACAAATCTCTGACCGTTCACTTCAACGACATCGGTCTGCACGAGCTTCCTGCGCCGCCGTGTTTCTACTTCGCCATTGACTTTCACTTCGCCGTTCTGAATCTTCAGTTTCGCCTGGCCTCCGGTTTCGGACATGCCCATCGTTTTGAGAAAATGATCGAGCCGCAGCGGCTCAGCAGGCGTTTCGGTATTTTCTACAGTGGACATATCGGCAACTTGTCTTTTAAAGGCGTGGAAAGCTCGTCGGCTCCCAGTTTACTCGCTGGACGCCCGTAATCAGCACGCAAAAAATCGTTTAACCGGTGGCCAGCGGAGCCTGCTGATTTTAACCCATCAGGCAACGCCGTGAAGCATATTTGGGCGGCACAAGGTCGCTTTCGGCAAGCGTTTTCGTGGGCCGTCGCCGTTAGCGACGTTGTGCAACAGCAATAAACGGGAGAGCGACGCTCCTGCGGAGCTTTACCTGGCCGCCACTGGACGTTCACAAGCCGGGATGGTCTAGAGTGGCTGCCCACTGAAAGCTCGGCTGGAGCCTCGCTCTCCCTTTTTTTTTGATTGCTTGCACAATGCAAAGATGTTTCGAGCAAGTCATCAAGGTCCGCCCGGACGAGGCGACATCAGGTTGCTCACACCTGGTCGCTTGCGGATTTGTTTCGGCGACAGCGGCGAACTGCGATGAATTCTAGGAAAAACTGACCGAGGCATTGTCAGATCGCGAGTATCGTCAGTCGGTATTTCAGCATTTATGATCGCCAATGATGGCAATGTCGACGGTGCGGTCTCAAAACGAGCCACGTTGTCCAACACTTGTTGATCATTGAGATCCGCGATAGTCGAAGCGGTTTGGATCGTGTTTTTTCGCAGTACTATGTGTGTGCGACAACCGCCCACGGTGCTGAGCGTTAGCCCGACTACTAAAATGTTCAACCAAGCGCGCATGTCCCGCCCCGCACAGTTCGACGTGCAATGTTCTCGCAGTCGAACTGCAAACGCGGTAGCTTGACTTTTCCAATTTTCCGTTTTCTGCCCCCCAAAAGTTGCAGAAGCAAACCTACTGCGATATGGGTTGTTGTAAGACAGTCGAACCATTCACACTCTTTAACTCTCAGTAGAGTGCTCCTCGACGGCTATCCAGCTCGACGCGCCGCCAGACGCAACACCTTGGGAATTACCGAGGAACCGCTACTTGAATTACAGATAAACGCTTATCAGTTGCAGGGTTGTACGGCAGTTGAAACTCAGTCGCGGGATATTGCGTCGCTACTCCTTGGCAACGATTATAATGAGCAACCTCGCTGTACTAGATCGCTTCCAATCTCCTTCCTCGTACTTGGTACTCAGCATGATCCGCCTAATTTTTCGAATTGTTTTCTCGGTCGCTTCGGTGCTCTTCGCCAATTCGCTGCTTGCCGATGTACGACTGCCGGCTGTCTTCAGCGACCATATGGTGCTTCAGCAACAGCATAAAATTCGCATTTGGGGTTGGGCAGACGCGGGCGAAGCGGTGACAGTTACTTTGGGCAGCAGCCAAGAAACATTAAAAGCAAGCGCTACCGGACGCTGGCAAGTCGAATTGCCTCCGATGCTGGCTAGCAAAGTGCCGACGACGATTACTGTCAAAGGTAACAACACGGTTGAGATCAAAGATGTGCTCGTCGGCGAGGTTTGGTTGTGCTCAGGGCAGTCCAATATGGAATGGCCCGTCGCCGCGTGTACCAATGCTCAACAGGAAATCGCGGAAGCAAAGTACCCGCTGATCCGTCATATTAAAGTGCCGTTGGTGCAATCAACTTTACCGCTGGATAACTTCACAGCGAATTGGCAAGTCTGTGCGCCGGAAACTGCCGGCGGCTTTACGGCTTGCGGCTACTTCATGGCTCGCAAGCTGCAACAGGAGCTCGACGTGCCCGTAGGGCTTGTCAATTCATCATGGGGTGGAACGCGCGTTGAACCATGGACACCTCCTGTGGGATTCGAGCGCGTTGCAGCATTGCAAGATATCTATCAGTCCGTGATTGGAAGAACTCCTGGAACACTGAAGTTCCGCGAGCGCTTGGCGGTTTATATCAAGGCAATTGAAGAATGGACCTCAAAGGCCAAAGGTGCATTGACTACCACGACCAATCTAGCCCCAAGCCCCGCTTATCCAGCCGAGCTAACTCCATTCAGTAGCAACCAAGATCCGACGATGCTGTACAACGGCATGATCCATTCGCTGGTCGGTTTTCCGATTCGTGGCGCGATCTGGTATCAAGGCGAATCGAACCACGGCGAAGGCATGCTTTACCTCGAGAAGAAAAAGGCACTCATCGGTGGCTGGCGTGAACTTTGGGGCCAAGGTGATTTTCCGTTCTACTACGTTCAGATCGCTCCCTATAAATATGGCAACGAAGACCCAGCTATCCTCCCCAAATTCTGGGAAGCTCAAGCTGCTTGTCAATCGATTCCCAAGACCGGTATGGTTGTGATCAATGACATCGCGACCGTCGGTGACATTCATCCACCGAACAAACAAGACGTTGGACTTCGTCTGGCGCAACTGGCGCTTAAGAACGATTACGGTAAGAAAGATTTGGTAGCCAATAGTCCGGAATTCGACAAACTAGAAGTGTTAAGTGATCGGCTGAAAGTTACTTTTAAGAACACGGGTGGTGGCTTGAAAACTCGCGACGGTAAAGCTCCATCGCACTTTGAAGTCATCGGTGTGGGTTCGAACGGTTTCCAGCCTGCAGCGGCCAAGATCGAAGGCGACGCAGTGGTTTTGACCTCCGACCAATTGAAAAAGCCAGTCGCTTTTCGCTTTGCGTGGCACATGCTGGCTGAGCCAAATCTGGCGGGCGGAACTGGCTTGCCGGTAGGCGCAGTTCGAGGCGGTGAGGTCCCCGACTTTCTGAATTCACTTACCATCGCCAAGGAATACGCGTTGGTCTACGACTTGGATCTGAGCAAGCTTAGCCACGATATTAAGTACGACGTTGATAATAGTAGTAAGATCAAAGCCTTTGATCGCATCGGTTACCTAGTCGAGTTGACGACTGCGGATGGCGAAGAAAGGAAAGTCTTCGTATCAATGAACGCTTTTACCGACGATGTCAAGAAGATCGGCATTCCCGCTATCGCCTCGAAGGCCAGGTTTCAAATGCCTGTTGTCTCAATGGATGTTTTTAGCAACGTAAACGGAATCACTACCGGGACAAAGATCGAAACCGGCAACATTGAGTTCTGGCCTGATAACTACGGGATGGTCAACTCGGCGAAAATTAGCGGAGCGTCAGAGGGCATCTATGATTTCGGCGATGAAACCGCGCCCCCAGAAGATGGCTATGGTTCGATGCAAGTGCACAACTTTGCCGCTGGCCAGACGTTGTTTGCCATCAATCACTGGGTTGTCGGCGCGGGCGCAGATCTAGGTATCGGCAATGGTCCTAATGCAACCGACTGGACCTTTTCCGGAAACGCTGCAATGTACTCTTCAAAGCGACTGCGAGTCTTTGTGAGAACCATGTAAACGTCGCTCCAAGCGCAGTGCGCAGATTCATTTTTGGGCTGGGTGGCACGCCCCCTGAGTCTGCCAAGGGCGTGAGTGGAGTGTGATTCACCACGCCCTTCGAAGACTCAGGGAGCGTGCCACCCTATGCACCAGCTGCTTTTTGGCAATCCGCGATAGCCTTCGTATGCTCCCTGCCACTGAAAAACGCGACGTTGGCCCATACCGAATCAACCGGTGCTGGCGATGCTACTGACAGCGATGGCGGCAATGATGACTGTCGCAATCGGTATTGGTGGCACGATGACCTACGGTCAAACAGTTGGCCTCACACACCATCGGGAGCTATCTGGCAGCGGCACGATCGTCTCCATGATCACCTGCCGTTTTCCTGTGAATTGTCGGCTTTGGGTTTCCAAGCCAAGTGCGTCGGCTTTGAAATGAATCCATGATTGTTGGGCCCAATTTGCAAGTTTCTTTGTAACATCTGCGCATACTCGCCGCTTACATCAGGTATGAGCCACTTCGGTTCAAAAAGATTGTTCAAGTCACACTGTTTTCCGGAGAAAAGTCATGCGGAGCGTTAAGAAATTCATGTTGGCGAGTGTAGCCTTGGTTGCAGCAATGGGAGTACCCTCGGCTGTGTGGGCGGATCATGGACACAATGGATCCCATCACGGCGGTTCATCTCGCTACTCATCACAGGGTGGTTTTGGTCACCTTTGGGCGTCGAACAGTTACCCAAGCTCCAGCCATTGCAGCAGTTCCAGCTATCCATCTGGACCGTACTACCCAAGCGGCTCATCGTACCCTCAGTATCCACAACAGTATCCACAGCAGTATCCACAGCAGTATCCACAGTACCCCCAACAATATCCACAGGGAACACCGTCCTATCCGCAATCACCCCTGCCCTACCCTCCTCAATATCCCCAGTACCCTTCGCAGCAAATGCCTCCCACCGGCCCATGGGGTCAACCAACCGGCGCTCCGAGCACCGGTAGCCCATGGGGACAACCCTCTGGAACGTGGGGCGGATATGGGGGTCAAGGCCCTTTGATTAGCGCGGCCAAGCCATAGTCGACACTTGTGCGTAACTACTCCAACTGCCGCCAGCCACGGCCCGCAACTGAGAAGTTGTGGGCTGGAGGCGTTTTTGAGCCGCTTGCGACTCCGCGCGGGAAGTTCGCTTGCCTCACGACTCAAGATACCTTCACTAAGTAACGCTCGAGGTATCCGAAATCGGGAAAGCGATCCTCCTTGCGTCCGGGTTGCCCCTGCATACCGGCGAGATAGAGTTGCTCTCCGTCGGGACTGAAGCGGGCGGAGGTGATGCGCATGCCGGTCTTAGCTTGGCCGACGAGCTGACCGCTCTCGGTTGCAAAAATGCCGAGGTTCCAGTTGCCACCTCGCAAACGCCCAGCCATTACGAAGTATTCGCCGCCGGAGTGCCAAGCCAAAGTTTCCATCAGTCCCTCGCCAGTTTGATCCGCGACCGACTCTTGAATCTTCTCTACAGGCTGAGTCTGCCACGCAAACCGCTGCCACAGTTGCTTGCCGTTACCCGCCATCGGATCGCGCATATCCCCCATGCCGGCTGCGTAAAGAGATTTACCGTCCGGCGAAAAACTGACCGCGAAGATACCGCTGATATAGCAATGGCTCTTGATGATGCCCCAACTGGTAAACGATTTCGTGCGCCACTCAGCGAGCGGTTGACCACTCTCAATGTCCCAGACTGCCAGGTCGCCCATCAGATTGCCAGCCGCCAAGTATCGACCGCTCAGGTCGAAAGCAACACACTGCACCGGAGGAAGCATGTTGAAACTTTTTAATTCCTTACCAGTCGCTGCATCCAACAGTTTTACAGTGGGCTCGGCACTCGGAAGTGGTGAATAGTCTTCGGCGCCCGCTAAGTATTGACCAGAAACTGACGCGATTCGAGTTCGATCCGGTGACCTGGCGACTCGCCACGACCAGAACGAATGGATTTTTTCTTGGCAGCGAGCGGCGATCTCTTGGTCGGCTTCACCGGACAACGTACGAATCTGTAACGTGCCATCGTAGGCGGTCGTTGCGATCTCAGCATCGTCCTTGAGCAACGCAACTCCCGACACGTAACTGCTATGACGACCGATGCAAACAGGTTTGGGTTTCTCGTCCTTGGCATCACGCGGTGGAATAGCCAGCGAATAAATACCATCCATGCAAGCCGCGTAGGCGCGCTGCTCATCGCCGCGAATCGCAACGTCGAGAATCCCCATCGGGAAGGAGTATCGACCATTCTTTTCAAGTTCAATTTTCATGGCTGTTTCTAGGCAAGCAACTCAGCGATCGGAGCTGCGTCTTGCTCCACGCGATGAAAAGTGGGGAATCCCGGAAGGTCGTACGTTTGATGCGGGTTGAGTCCGAGCGCGGCATAGATGGTTGCGAACAGTCGCCGCTGGTCGACGGGTTTGTCTGCGACATTGATACCGAATTCATCGGTTGCGCCATAAACGGCTCCTGGCTTCAAGCCGCAACCCGCCATGGCAAGACTCCAGGCGGTCGGATAGTGATCGCGACCTCGGGCTTCATTCAAATACGGCGTACGACCGAACTCGCCCATGACTAAAACCAGTGTATCGTCCAACATGCCGCGCTGTTCAAGATCATGGATCAAGTGAAACACGACTCGGTCCATCTCGGGCACGAGCATCTGATGGGTTTCGTGATTCATCACGTGGCAATCCCAGGGCATTCCGTTGGCGACCATCACGAATGTCGATCCGTTTTCAATCAAGTGTCGGGCCAGCAGCGAATACTGCGCGAACAAGCCCGGGCCATATCGCCGGCGATCATCCTCAGGTAATGCGTTGAGATCGAACAATGGAGCCGCTTTCATCAACCCCTTCACCCAACGCCGTTAAGTAAAATTTTCAAGGAAAACTGAATTGATCTAGCGTTAGACAGCATAAAAAAATAACCAGACTCCTGCAAACAATCCCCAGC
>JAYVHC010000431.1:0-3533 GCA_043771575.1 Planctomycetia bacterium | reverse complement strand
ACATTCTCTGGTCGATCATTTTGTCGCATGATCTGAAGTACGAGCGTGTCATGACGACTGTCGACTAAACCGTTAAACACCTCGGGCGAGTCCACTGCTTTGCCATCAACACTGATCAAACCATGACCTGGGCGGATACCAGCTTCCCATGCAGGCGTGCCGGGATCTACGGCCAGAATCGCAAGTTTTGGGGCTGAGCGGCGGCCGAATACGCTCGCGCCACGAGTCAACTCAGAGGGCACCGCCGTCGCATATTCCACCAACATCCCACGCCACTTCTTGGGACCATTCAGCGCAAATCCAGGTCGACTCGTTGAAACGTACTTCTTGCTCAATGTAGCTTTCAACGTGAGTATTTCCCGACCACGCGAGACGTGCTTCGGTCGCTCGACAAGTAAACTGACCTCCGCCCCGGCAGGCATTTGACTCAGTTCTTTAAACAGATCGTTGCGGTTGCGAACGGGCCGCGAATTCACTTGAGAGATTACATCATCCGACTGTAAACCCGCTTGATCCCCAGGCAATCCTGGCACAACATTGACTACCTTCGCGCCACTCAAGCCACGCTGCAAATCGACCGCACTTAGATCTTCCGGTTGAATTCCTAAAAAACCAAATTCTGGCAACTTGCCGGCCTTTAGTGACTCGATTACTCGCAAAAACAAATCATCCACGGCCAGAGCAAATCCGGCTGACTGCTCATAGCCGCTGACCGCTGCCAATGAAGTCGTCAGCCCAACCATTTCGCCGCGCAAGTTCACCAACGCGCCGCCACTGGTTCCCAAATTTAACTTTGCGTCGGTATGAATCAAGGTTCCAAATTGATGCAAGCTCTCCTTTGCCGCAAGTGCACTGTTCTCCGGTACATCGGCGGGCGCGATGCGATTCAAGTTCGCGATCATCCCCCAACTTGCGCTCGCTTGACCGTCGCGAGCGATTGCATACGGGTTGCCCAGCGCAATGACAAATTGGCCCTTCTTCAGTTCCTGAGCCTTGCCAAACTCGATCGGAATCAGCCCACCTGCGTCAATCTTGAGGACCGCCAAGTCCGTGAAGGGATCGGCCGCATAAACCTGCGCCGCCTTGCTCACCACTCGCGCCGGGTAGACTCGCTTGTCGAGCCACACGTAGTAGTCGTTCTGACGCGGATCGTCGAGCACGTGCGCACACGTGACGACAAAACCGTCCGCGCTGATCACGACACCGCTGCCAAAATTCGAAGGCACAAAGTCGGGATTGTCCGGCAATGCTTCGAATCCGCCGCTCTCTGGTATACGCAACTCATTAGACCGCGCGGCGGGAATTCGATCGCGTCGGACACGTGCGATTGCCACCACGGAACGTTCTGCTTTTGCGATCGCCGCCGTCGTCGTTTGCTCGATCGCCGCCATCAATGCCAATCCGTCGAGCCCCGCAGCCGCCGGCGGAAGGGACGCTGGCGGCACTTCCGTGGAACCGGTCTGAGCGCGCGACAAACCGCTTTCAAAAAGCAAGACAACGACCAGCGACAACCAAACTCGAAACATGCACCACTACTCTTTTGCAAGAAGTTTCAGTTCATCAAATTCAGCCTGCGAGGGATCTTTTACGACGACGGGCGTGCGCAAGCAAGCGACCAATCCCGGTACGTCCCAATAACGAGCTGCACCTGGTAAGAAATTCAAATCGCGAATCGAAGCCGCTTTTGCAAAACGGAATCCGGCGGTGTCGAGCTGCACCGATACGTCTGCCAAGGGGCCTTTGTTAAGCTGTTCCGCGCAAGCCACCCCAGCCGCCGCTACGGCCGCATCCGAGCCCGACGCGTTGATCGCAATTTGCTTGTCGGGATATTGAGTCTTCATCCATGCAATCGTCGATCCCAATTGCCGCGCTCGCTTAGAGAACAACGGCAAGTTGTAGGCATAGGTATATGCGGCCGCTAAACGTGGGTTGCTCACCAGCGGTTGTTCAGTCAACGCTGCGCCTTCCAGCTCTACGGCCAACGTGGCAGCTACTTTACTCGGTTCTCCCTTTTCCGTCACCGTGATGCTCAGCGTCGATGGCGGCGCGGCCGCCAATTCGTTCACCAACCACTTACCATCTTGCGCCGTCGACAGATTCCACACGCCTTCACCCTTTTCGGCTTTGGCCGCCTCGAAGTTGAACGAGGTCAGCCCCAAACAGACTCGCCAGCCACCGTTCAGAATCTCTCTCAGTTCCGCCTGTTGCTTTCGGTCACCTTTCAGCAAACCTCGCATCACGCTATTAACATTCGCTGCAAAGTCCTTCATCAACTTCCGCTCAAACGCTTCACCGCTCGGCGGTAGCGGATGCTCTACATCCCACACCGTCAGCGCAGGCCCTTGAGCCAATTCGAACTCGCGTTCCAGCACGGGCTTTTCATAACCCAGACCAAAGTGCTCGCTCACCCAACCGTACATTGCCACTCGACTGACATGGTTGTAGTTATGGCCAAAGTGCAGAGCCGGAAATAAGGCCACCTTCTTCTCGACTCCAAACAATCCGTACAACTTTTGCAACTCAGGAAACCCCTCCTTCGGCATCGTGCGCGTCCAATCGTCGGCAGCGGTTAAACCCAGCGGCCGCGGTGCAATCAGGCCAGCCATCTCAACATTGCCAGTTCCCACTCGCAACCAACACGAATTCTCGCAAGTGCATCCACCCTGCATGCCCGTGCTCACCATCACTGCGGGAAATGCCAAGCTGATGCGTGGATCCAGGGCGGCACCGATAAACGACTGCGTGCCACCGCCGCTGGCACCTGTGATCGCAATGCGTTTGGGATCGACGTCACCTAAACTTAGCAGCAGATCCACGGCGCGCTGACCAGCCAAAGTCTGCAACCCCGGCACCGATTGACAATGCGATTCCGCCATTGGGCTAAACAGCAACCAACCGTCCTCCTTCAACTCCGTTTCCGCCGGTTGATTGGCAAAGCGATGAGCGCGATCAAAATTAATCTGTTGGCTATCGCAGTAACCCAACATGTCCCAGTGAAACACGACACAACCCATGCGAGCCAATTGAACACAGCGCGCCTGAATATGATTTCGCGCCGCCACTTCAAACCGCTCTGCACCGGTGGCCAGCAACTGCTTTACTTCCGCAGGAGGCGCCTCATAAAATCGTGCGTTCGCCCAGTGGCCATGAGGGCATAATACGCCGGGCATCAATTTGCCCGCTTCAATCTTCTTGGGCCGATAGAGATTGCCGGTCACATACATTCCCGGCAGGCTTTCAAACGTGACTTTTTCAATAGTGTAGTCATCTTTTTCAATCTTGCCATAAATCTTGGGCTTCACCTGGTCTAGTTCAGGTTTCGGCCATAAGCCTTGACTGACTTCCAATTGCAACTTCAGATCTTTGGCTCGCAATTCCCACGCTCCCAAATCGGTCGGTGGAGGAAATGGGCAATGACTATCCAGATCTCGCAGTGGCGTTTGATCTGCAACGATTTGCCCAATGGGAGCAACGCCTACTGCGATCATGTAGAGTAAAGCGTAGGCAAGAATTTTTCGACGAGTGAGCATGGA
>JAYVHC010000430.1:0-3110 GCA_043771575.1 Planctomycetia bacterium | reverse complement strand
TAGCTCAAGGACGGAGGTCAGATTTCGAGTCAATTCGTCACGTTCGCTGTCCACGGAACTCCGCGCCAAGCACATAACCGTGATGCGACCTTCGCTAGCCACCACCCGCGCCAGATTGTTGCTGGTTTGAACCAATCCGGCAATCGATGGGCTCATCCGATAGATGCCACTTAGCACACCGTTTGTCACAGCCAGCAAATTACGCTGCATTTCGAGCGGCAAGAGGTCGTGCGTACCATTAATAGACGACGACGCGATCTGCAATTGGGGATCAGTAACACTGTTTTCGTGTTGCAAGGTCTTCGTTTCGCTCGCCAACCATTGTAAGCAGGCGTCCACGTGGTCCGCCGGCATACACACGACAGCCGTCGACTCGCGTGGGATAGCGTTGCGCAAGCTCCCTCCTTCAATCCGCGAAACCCGCAAACCAAATTTCCGCGCTGCTTGCCACAACAGGCGATTCATGAGCTTGTTCGCATTTCCGCGACCGAGTTGAATCTCCATGCCGGAGTGACCACCGGCAAGCCCACGCACACTCCACTGAAAAAATTCGCACGTCGACTGGCTCTTTTCCGGCGTGTACGTGGCGCTAGCCGTCACATCGGCTCCACCGGCACAACCGATCGTCAGTTCATTGTCTTGCTCAGTGTCCAAGTTCAATAGCACGCGGCCTTTTAACCACGTCGCATCAATGGCTTTTGCGCCCGACATTCCCGTCTCTTCGTCGATCGTAAACAGACATTCCAGCGGCGGATGCTTCAACGATTTTGACGCCAGTACAGTCAAAATACTTGCAACCCCAATGCCATTGTCAGCACCTAAAGTTGTCCCTTCTGCGCGGACCCAGTCGTCCGCAACGACCATCTGAATGCCCTGCGTCTCGAATTCAAACTTGCAATCCGCGTTTTTTTGCCAAACCATATCCAAGTGTGATTGCAGCACAATCGGCGGATGATTTTCGTAGCCCGCCGTGGCAGGTTTGCGAATTAATACGTTGCCGAGAGCATCGACGACCGTCTCCAAACCCAGTTGGTTTCCTCGTTCGACAATGAAGTTGCTGATCGCGGCTTCGTTTTTCGATGGCCGAGGGATTGCATTCAAATCTGCAAAATTGCTCCACAACCCGTCTGGCAAAAGACTTCGAAGTTCGGCATGACTGTTCATTCGTAGTTCCAGAATAAGATGACTTTTTAGGACACTTCTCGCTGATCGCCAGCACATTCCTTGCTAAGTTCAACGCGATCCATCGTTTAACCGAATGGAGACGCCCAGCGTGATCGAGCATCGATATACTGTCGCGCAACCCGTTGGGCAGGCAGTTATACAAACAAACTTAGTGCATTCTGTACCTGCGATCATCGAGAAGTGTACTTTTTAGTGCGGAATTTTGTCATTCTACCGTTCCTTGATCGGCGCGATTAGATGGCATAAGCAAGCGTGGTTAGGACGGTTAAATAGTGTATTGGAATTAGCTTTTGAATTTGCAGTAAGCACTTCAACCCGAAACGGGAGAGCGACGCTCCTGCGGAGCTTTTTCTTCAACCCGAAACGGGAGAGCGACGCTCCTGCGGAGCTTTTTCGGGCTGGCTCACTTAACCGTTTTCGTCCGTTGGGAAAATGCGAGCTGACTTCGGTCCGTTGCCCTTCGGCAGAACGGTTGGGGACAACCGTTCTACACTTCCTGTCAGCCTCGTTCTCCCGACATGTGTTTTCAACCTGCGTGTTAAAGCTGTAAAGTCTATGACCAAGGACTGCATCCGTTTTGAAGTTGCGTTATTCTGTAGGTATCCCAAAGTTAAGACGAGTCCGATTGGAACATTTTGCAAAAAAAGTAAGAATCATCCATGCGATTATCTGCTGGCCAAGCTGCGCCGGATTTTGAAGTAACCGATATTAGCACCGGCAAGCCGCTCACGCTGGCTGATTTTCGTGGGCACAAACTGCTGCTTTCGTTTCATCGTTATGCGGCGTGTCCGTTTTGTAACTTGCATGTCCATGAACTAAGCAAAAGTTATGCTGAGTTCGAGAAGCAGGGTTTGAAAGTATTGGCGCTGTTCCGGTCCGGGCCTGAACGGACTCTGGAGCAATACGGCTCTCGCGAGGTGCCTTTTCAAATCGCTGCCGACCCGAAGCTGAGTGCCTACCGAGCCTACGGAATCGAGCAATCGCTGCTAGGGATGCTCGTTTCGTTCATTCACCCGCGTGGTATATATGCTACTTTGAAGGGATTTTTCCCTGGCAAAGTTGACGGTGAGGTCCGCTCCCTGCCTGCAGACTTTTTGATCACGCCTGATCAGAAGATCGCTCGGGCTTACTATTCTTCGAACATCACTCAGCATCTAGGATTGAGCGAGATCGGCGATTTCGCACGGGTAGTGGGGTAAGCATCCTGCTTGCCAGTTTACTGTTACAGCTGCAAACGCAAGCTGGAAGCGCTGGAAGCTTACGCCACTTATTGATCGAGGACTAGGATGTCAGAGGACACTGAGTTAACGCTGAGAGGAGCGCAGGAAACAGTCGACGCGTGGATTCGCAGCATCGGCGTACGTTACTTTTCGGAATTGACCAATTTGGCTCAATTGATGGAAGAGGTCGGCGAATTGGCTCGCATCGTATCGAGGACCCACGGCGAACAGAGCTTCAAAGAATCGGACATGCGGGGTACCCTAAGCGATGAACTGGCGGATGTCCTGTTTGTGCTGATTTGTTTGGCCAATCAGACAGGCGTGGATTTGAACACCGCGCTGCGAGCCAACTTGGCTAAGAAAACTGAGCGCGACGCTGATCGGCATCGCAACAATGCAAAACTGCAGACACCCGGCGGAAACGTAAGCAACACTGAAAACAATCGCCCAGCGGAATAAGCTGGATCAAAATTGGGAGTCGAAAATGAGTTTAACGATTATGCGCCGCATCAAGTTTTGTGCGGGTCATCGCTTGTACAAACACGGTGGCAAGTGTGAGCATTTCCATGGGCACAACTACGTGGCCGACGTTTTCGTCACCGGTGATGAGGTAGATTCGGTTGGCCGCGTAATCGATTTTGCGGATCTCAAGACCCGTGTGAAGGGCTGGATAGATCAGCATTGGGACCACAGTTTTTTGGTCTA
>JAYVHC010000429.1:0-2333 GCA_043771575.1 Planctomycetia bacterium | reverse complement strand
TGTTCTAAGGCATTTTCGGATTCCTTTCCAAGCGTATGTAAACAGCTAACCGTGGCAAAATAGGTGTATCATGACCTGGATGATTTGGCTTACGGTTTTCGCTCTCACCTTGGGAGTTCTCGGTATAGTAGTTCTCGGAATGTCCATCGGCGTGCTTTTCGGAAACAGGAAGTTAACAGGCTCTTGTGGAGGCTTAGCTAATCAGCCATCCGAGGACGGCACGACTCAGTGTACGCATTGCTCGACTCCAGACGCAGCCTGCAAAACGCAGTCGCTGCGAAGAAATTCCCCATCCCATAGGTAGCTAGACCAGCGTTTGCCCTTCGCGGACAGACATTCGCTGGGCAGCGCAGTGATGCGTTGGACTCCAGGCTTTTGCCGCATTTGCAGCACGCGAAATACAAAATCGCCTAAAGCCTGTACTCCCACGAGTTCGCATTTAAATCAGTTTCACAAAGTGGCGCGGTCCAACTACGAAGGCGCGCCAAAGCGTTTATGCAGCAACTTACTCAACCACAGATTGCACGCTCATGCTGACTACAATTATCGTCACTTTTGTGTTGGGCTATATGGCCATCGCCTTTGAACATCGGATCCGCGTCAACAAAGCCGCTTCGGCATTATTAGTTGGAGTCCTGTGCTGGACCCTGTATGCGATAGGCAGCGATACGCTGTTACTTTCAGAAAACGTCCCGAGTTGGTTTCTGGAAAAATTGGGCGGACATGCGGGCGAACATTTGAATCGTGAATATTTGATTGATGGGCAGTTGTTATATGCAGTCTCTGAAATCGCCCAGATACTCTTCTTTCTCATGGGTGCCATGACAATTGTCGAGTTGATCGACGCTCACGAGGGATTTGCTCTCGTCACCAGTCGCATCCGAGCGCGCAAAACAGTGACGCTGCTTTGGATCGTTTCGTGGCTGACTTTCTTTCTGTCTTCGGTACTTGATAACCTGACGACTACGATTGTCATGGTTTCGTTGTTACGCAAGCTCGTGCATGAGCGTGAACTGCGAAAACTGTTCGTGGGTATGGTGATCATTGCCGCCAACGCTGGCGGTGCCTGGACAGTGATTGGTGACGTCACGACAACAATGTTGTGGGTGAAGCACAAGATTGGTACTGTCGAATGCTCAACGCAATTATTTTTGGCAAGCATAACTTGCCTACTGGTTCCATTGATTGTCTTGTCGCGTAGGACAAAGGGCGAATTACCACTGCAAACGGAATCGCTTGTGGCACCGACTATCAAGAATCTGCAACCCTGGCATCAATTCTTGTTTCTTGGGCTTGGGCTGGGTGGTTTGTTGAGTGTTCCGGTTTTCAAAGCTACCACGCATCTGCCACCCTTTCTTGGCATGATCCTGGCGTTGGGGGTTCTGTGGTTGGTTTCAGAATTTGTAAGCCACACGTTGGACGAAGAGACGCGAACGAGCACCGGCGTGTTGGCCGTTCTGCGGCGGATCGACATGTCCAGCATTCTATTTTTTCTGGGCATTTTGCTGGCGGTCAGCGCACTGGGAGCCACAGGTCTGTTAGGAAATTTGGCAAGGTTACTGGATGCGACGATTCCTTCCCATGCTGCAGTGGCCACGATTATTGGACTCGTCTCGGCGGTCGTGGATAACGTTCCCTTGGTGGCCGCTGGCATCGAGATGTATACATTGCCCGAAAACGATTTCTTCTGGATGATGTTGGCCTATTGTGCTGGGACGGGGGGAAGTTGCCTGATCATCGGTTCTGCCGCCGGAGTAGCGGCCATGGGCTTAGAGCATATCGATTTCATGTGGTACTTTCGCTTTGTCAGCCCCTGGGCACTCTTAGGATACTTTTCTGGAGTGGTGGTCTACTTGGGGCAAGTCGCGTTGCTCAGTCTTTTTTGATAGTCTTCGCAGCCCCCAGCACAAGTCCTGGTCGCCAAGCTAGCCCAACTTTAATTTTGGAGTTCGCGCAACGGGAGGGCGAGGTTCCTACCGAGCCTTTTACCGAGCGGCTCAGCAGCAGCTTCGCCCGGTTCGCCCTCCCCAACCCAATGTTTTAATCTGGACGCTCCACTAGGGCCGAATCGAGATAACTTGGTAGCCAACGGCCCAAGTGGATGGACCGGTAAGAAACGCTCGCACGCAATACTTGCCGCGCGGCAATTCAGAGGGGACGTCGATCTGCATGGCGAAATCGCCGCTCACGACAGGCAATTCAACCTGACCGACCACACGCGCATTGGCCGCTTCGTAAGTCAGCTGTGTACGCCTGCGATCATCGACGTCGGGCGAGAACGCATCGAGCTGTCTGAGATTGGGATTCAATTGATCGCGACGATAAGCCAACTC
>JAYVHC010000428.1:0-7220 GCA_043771575.1 Planctomycetia bacterium | reverse complement strand
GCGTCGGCGCCCAGTCCCAAGTGGCCTTTGTTTTTCAAACCGAGAATTTTTGCAGGTCCAGCCCGGGTGATGATCGCAATCTCGTTCAGCGTATATTCGCGCTCGATCTCCCACAGTGTCGACCGATGGCGAATCTCTGGCGGACATGTTTTCAAGATATCTCGCCGATAAGTTCGATCCATCAGGAAACGTATGATTTGCGGGTAAGCCAGGAACGAGCCGCCGTTAGGATGATCGGTACTCATGACCACTCGCCATGGATCATTCACCAGCAGGTACCACTCGAGCCCAATCGCCCATTGCAGTGAATGCACCAGCGATTTGTTGCGATACTTGATCGGCGTGATGCCGCAGCCCGATTCCATTTCGGTGTCACTGCTAAACCATTTACCACCGTACACTTTTGAGAGAAAGTACCCAAGCGGACCATCACCCGTCATGCTGGTCGTCTCGCCAAACAAAACCTGACCGACGTCGATGGTTATATTCGGATGCGAATTGACGTATTCGGCTAGTGGAATCACCTTGCTATTGAAGGTGTTTTCATCGCCATCGCCACCACCGTAACTGTGGAATTGGATATGGGTGATGTGCCCCCGATGGCCTTCGAGCGTGCGCATCGTCTCGAGGGTCGTTTCCCAATTTCCGGGCATTCCCAAGTTATTGCAATGGATGTGCACAGGATGTGGCAAGCCAAGTTCGGCAGCCGCCTGGGCAACTCCACTGATGATCTGTCGAGGGGTGACATTAAAATGATCCACCAGTGAATCCAAGCCGCTCACATTGCCAGCTTGCTTCGACTTCCAAACTTCGACGCCGCCAGGGTTGACCAGCTTGGGTGCGAAGCCTTTGGTCGAATTCAGCAGCCATCCCACGAAGGCTTTCAGTTTTTGCGGCTCATTCTTCATGAGGCATTGCATGACGTAATGATTGTTGCCCATGAGCACATAAAAGCCCTTGTCGATGCAAGGCGTGTCTTCAAACTCTTCGTGCGCGTGGCGGGCACCCAAGGGCGGAATTGCGGCATCGAAAGCCGTTGTATAACCGAGTGCGGCATACTTGTAGCCCGTTGCAAATGTGCTGGGCACACTTCCCAACGAGCCGCTATGCGCGATGTTCGTGCGCGGCATCTGCTCACCGCGACGTTTTTCTTCGGGTCTCATTTTTCGGGCGACATTGACTTTGGGACCCGCAATATGGCAGTGCATGTCGATGCCGCCAGGCATTACGATCAGCCCGCCAGCATCAATGGTCCGCGCGGGTCGAACAGAAGGCTCCGTTGGCGCCGCGACAATTTTTCCATCGAGTATCCACAGATCTTTCACTTCGCCATCGATGCCATTGAGCGGATCGTGGACGATGCCTTGAGAAATTTTGATGTAGTCAGGTGAGGTCATGGGTAACAGTATAGGGTTGGTATCGATGGTATCTAGCTATTTACTCTGTAGCGATCTTCGAACTCGGGAGAGCGAGGCTCCTGCCGAGTTTTTCTGAGCGGCCCGACATGGCTCCGCAGGAGCGTCGCCCTCCCATTCTCGCTTGTGAATCATGGAAGACTTCCTAACCGGAACTGGACCGATTCTTTAGTTCGATGTAATTGCGAAATTGCAAACGCAGGCATGTGCGACATTAAATCACTGGAAAAGGACCTATCCAGTAACACCCAAGATCTTCTTGACGCGCACTTCAATGGCTGATAGCACGTCGTAATCGCTTGGATGAGGTGATGGAAAGGCGGGCCGCAGTGGAATGGGCACGTCATCCATGCGATAGACGGTTCCGCCAGTATTGATTCCGTAAGTTGCGACGGTAAAGGCGACGGTGGCAGCGCGAGTGGTCGGCGTTTCTTTGGTATCAAGGGCTATAAAAGGAATGGAAGCCAAATGTTCTCGCGCTGGCTGCGAAAAGTTGGCCATGGGATCGCAGGCGATCGTCATTCCGCAATCGGCTTCTCGATTCGCTAGCGTGTCAGAGGTAGTGTATTCACCAGGATTGAATCGTGGATAGCCACGCGAATGATTGACCCCGAAAGGATAGCCAGTACGCCACGACACAACGTTGTCAGCTCCCGTAACATTGCCGTGTCCTCGATTCGGCTTGGCGACAAATCGAGTATGCGCATTCATATCGCGAGTCAGCGACAGCAACGCCTCGCTATTGGCGTGTTTGCCGCGAGTCATCGTTAACCCCATGCCAAAGAAGATCACGCCAAACTTACAGGCTTTCATGCGTTCCATGAGATCGGTCCAAACCGAGAATTCGACCCCGGTTTCGCGCTGTACCAGATCGGGATCCAGATCAATTCCCTTGGCTAAAGCCCGCAGCGTCCACAGGGCCTCAAAATCCTTCTTGGGTTTGATTTGAATGAAGATATCCGCCGCCTTGGCGCTCTTGGTCCTCCGAACATCCACGATCACGCAAGTGCGATCTTTGCGACCGTTGGGAAGAAACATCCCCTTGGGCATCAGACTGTATTTTGTGAAATGGCGCGGATGACTTTCGGCCGGGTTCGAACCCCAGAACATAATCATGTCGCCGCGGTTCGCGACCTCACCTAGAGAGCATGTCACCTCGCCCACCCCCTGAAACGCCATGCCGGACGGTCCGTGGCAAACACTGGTGGTCGTGTCGATCGTTCCCTTGATCCAGTCAACAATGCTGACGGCTACGCGTTGGGCTTCGCAGGGTGAATCACTGAGCCCATAAACGATTGGGTACTTTCCGCTGATCAGTATCTGAGCCGCTCGATCATAGCCTTCATCCAAGGTCGCCGGCTGCCCATCGACAGTACAACTGGGGCGATCTTCAATGCTGTGGTTCAGAAACCAGGCTTTGCCCAACACACAGGCACGCTTGGCTTCGATGATATGATCGTCTTTGACGGTCAATTCAATATCGTCGCAAACGCAGCCGCAAAAAGTACAAGTAGCGTCCTGGATGACTTTGAGTTCGCCGGGAATACTGGGTTTCGGAGCGTAGACTTGCGTAGCAGCACTGGTCATTAGATTACACCCACTTTCTGTACCAACTCCATGGTCACTTCCATCCCTTTGCTGGTGGGCATCCCAGAACCGTGAGTGTCTCCCGTCATCAACCGACTGGAAATGTCTCCATAGGCGATGAACAGAAGTCCCTCGGGCAATTCATCTTTTTTCGCAGTTGTAATACAGACTTCGACTGTTTGACCTTCTTCACCTGTCAACCGCACGCGATCACCTTCGGATAGCCCAAGTTTGGACATATCCCCCGGGGCGACTTGCAAAGCGCGCACGGCTTTTTGGTATCGGTCTCCGAATTTGCCTTCGCTGACACCACAACCCTGGTCTGTAGTTCGCCCGGGAATAAGAATGAATTTCTCGAGCATGTTGCGTCTTACATTCCGTTCTAGTGGAGCGTCAAACTTGAAATTTAGGTTTTGCACCGCGAAACCCTAATCCAACGCTGATTGTAACATGACGTTTCGCCGTCGTGCTTAGTCATGTGAAGTTTCCGTTGGCAACCAGCCTTCTTCGCTCCAGCCACGGGCCAAATTGTAAGCCTTAACCAAGGATTGCAAGCGGTCTGAGGATAGTTGCGAGCGTGGATCGTCCGGCAATGCTTGCTGTAACATCCTGGCTGGCAGAGTATCTTCGGCAGGTGTCCATCCGGCAAGAATATTGAAGCGTTTTTTGCTGGTTACAATCCGCTGAGCTGTCGCTCGGAGCTCGGACGCTGTCACGTCCCAGCCAGTGACCAGGTGCAGGATTTCAGCCGCCTCCACAAACAAATCTGAAAAGACGCCACGCAGGAACTTGCATAAAATAAGTGAATCCAGCAGGGCTGCTTTGTCTTCGGAAGCCACCGCCAAGTGAGCTGATTCGGGTCCGACGTTGCGACGATCGACCGCCTCAGAAAAATCAACTTCATACGCCCCAGAGCGGTTATGATCTGCGCCGCGCGAACTCACCGCGAAACCCAGCCCCATCGTCTGCAGACCGCGCGGATCATAGCCTGGCAACTCAAGGCCCTTGACCTGAGGTGCGAAACGGATGGAGTCTTGACCGATCTCAATGGCCATCCTGCGGCTGCCCATAGCCAATAGGCGACCAATTCCCTCACCGCTCACAATCAAGTCTAGAGCACGCAATAGCCCCGGTCCGTCGCCAAATCGCAACCACGGAACCTCGATGAATCCTCGTTCGGCACACTCCATTGCAAAACCAATCGTTCCACCCGCGCTGATCGTATCGAGCCCGGCTTCATCGCATTGCTGCGACGCTTGAAGTACGATTTCCGAATCATCAATGCCGCACAACGGACCAAGCGCAAACAGGCTTTCATATTCTAGCCGCACGGATCCGCCGCCGCTGTTCAGACTGTAAAGATGCTCACAGCCAATCGTACAGGCAACGCATGAGCTGCGCACACGATCTCGAGTTACACTTAATTCTTCGGGGGAGATGGAAGAAACGCCGGCGAAGCTACCCTGCTGGAAATTTCGCGTAGGTAAGACATTTAGACGATTGAAAGTTAATAGATTTGAGGCTGTCCCCAACTCGCGATACTTCGCAGTCGCGGGGCCGAAGGACTTTTCCGATAACTGCTTGGCGAGCTTCGTCAAGCCTGATGGATTCGCCCAGCTCACGCGTCGAGTTCCTCGAACGGCGATCGCTTTCAAATTCTTCGATCCCATTACAGCCCCGCTGCCACCTCGTCCCGCATGTCGACCGTCATGAGAAATCGTTGCATACCGAACCTTGCTCTCACCTGCCGGGCCGATGGTAGCCAATTGAAACTCGGCTCCGAAATGATCGCGAAGTTGTTCTTGACATTGACGATTCGAGAGACCTGCTAGGTCCGCTGAGGGCTCAATACGTACATGATCATCGTCAATCACCAAAACTGACAAACGGCTGGCTTGTCCCACAATGACAATTGCATCAAAGCCACTCTTTTTCCCCGCGAGCGCAAAACCACTGCTAGCAAGCGAATCGTTGATCCTTTCGGTCAGCGGACTCTTGCTAACTACAGCAAATTTGGCGGAAGTTGTCAGCGGACTGCCCACTAAAGGGCTAAACACGAAAGCCAGGGCTGCTTCAGCCGACAATGGATCAACGGTTGCCACACCCTCGGCCAACAACAATGCGACGCCCAGTCCACTGCCACCGAGATATTCTCGCAGCACGGATTCGCCAAGTTCGACGGCCTTAAAACACCCTGTCGAAAGATCGATACGCAAGTATCGGCCATGGTATCCATATAATTGATGCATTGGTGATATTTGCAGTAATAGCTAATTCGCTTCACCCACCGGCGTCCATGGACAACAGGAGTATTGAGTCACCTTCCTGCAATTTTGTATCAGGATCGGTAACAAACTGCTCGCCTCGTAAGTTGGCAGTGAAGCCGGCTTTCAAGCGACGGTCCGAAATGCAGTCGTCAGCCAATGCTGGGAAACGCTGGGCAAGGTCCGAAAAGACGTCGCCTAAATTGGATCCATTAGCTTCCGTCTGAGAAACACCTGCACGCAGGCGCGCGATTCCAAACAGTTCTACCGTGACCCGCATACGCAACAATCCTCTAGCCAAAGCTAACTTGGGAGAAAACCGTCCCAACCCAGGATTCATCGTAGTCCCGCGTATACAATCGAGCAATATGTTCGAAGAGTAAGAAGGCTGTGTGGTACAACAAGCCGCGCGCGGAGGGTTAGGTATACCTTGCTGGCATTCCACAACTTAAAAAATTGCACAAACTTCTTATTCCCTGGAATCAAGGAAGACCTCATCATCCGAACAGGACGGTCTCGAAAGCCAGCACTCCCACTGAACACCAAACCCATGACCCATTCTGATGTACGTATGAAGGGCTTTGCAAGTCGCACGACCGTCGAAGCAGCCATTGCCTGGATTGATGCTCAGCTGCCAGAGTTTCATCGACTAGCCACCGAAGCTGCTTCGTTGCTCCACGCAGCGGGCAGGGTTCTCGCCGAAGATGTCATCAGTCGCGTTGACGTGCCCGGATTTAGGCGTTCCATGATGGATGGTTTCGCGCTGCGAGCTGAAGAGACCTACGGAGCGACTGCATACAACGCGTTGCCTTTGGACATCGTCGGAACGTCATTTCCTGGTTCGCCCTTTCCAGGAAGGGTAAACCAGGGACAAGCCGTTAGGATCATGACGGGTGCGCCGATGCCGGATGGTTCGGATGCGGTGTTGCCAGTGGAACAAACAGCGACCACCGAGGCGGGAGGTCATGGGCAGGCCCTGCTGGTGACCGGCGAACTGTCCGCGGGAAAGCACGTGGGAGCCATTGGCGAAGACGTTCGCATCGGAACGGCAGTGCTAAGTGCGGGGCGGATTCTCCGGCCCCAGGATGTTGGTCTGCTGTCATCGATCGGGTGCAGCGAGGTCAAAGTGATTCGAAGGCCACGCGTTCGCATCCTGATAACCGGCAATGAAGTTCTTCCTCCAGGAACCGCGCCGCATGGTTTCCAGATTACCGACGCCAACGGACCGATGCTCCATTCACTGGCCACTCGTGATGGTGGTCTAGCAATCATGCCTGGCATCATTCCAGATGTACCGGAAGCTCTGTTGGCGGCCCTTGCAGAGCCGGCAGATATTGTGCTGGTTTCTGGTGGTTCAAGCGTTGGACTGGAAGATCATGCACCTCGGCTTGTGGACGAACATGGGACACTGGCGATACATGGGATCGCCATGCGGCCCAGTAGCCCAGCCGGTATGGGGCGATTCGCTGACGGCTTGGTATTTTTGATTCCGGGGAATCCGGTTTCCTGTCTGTGCGCATACGATTTCTTTGCGGGCCGCGCAATTCGCGCACTGGCGGGCCTAAGCAGGGACTGGCCCTATCGCCGACTAAATGCCACGTTAAACCGCAAGTTGGTTTCGACCGTCGGACGCGTTGACTACGCTCGTGTTAAACTCAACGGTGAATTTGCGGAACCCTTAGCTATTAGCGGTGCATCGATACTCACATCCACAACGCTGGCCGATGGATTTGTGATCGTTCCTGCGGACAGCGAAGGCTATGCGGCAGGCACGCAAGTAGAAGTGCTCCTGTACTAACAGCCCAAGTGGGCGAGTCTCTCCGGGAGACTGCTTTTTTACTAGCATAGCGGTACCTCGTTTCCGAAAATCGGGAGGCTCTAAACATGTTTGTATTGCGCCACCAATCATTATCGGGAGAGCGACGCTCCTGCGGAGCTTTGTGGGGCCGCGATT
>JAYVHC010000427.1:0-4807 GCA_043771575.1 Planctomycetia bacterium | reverse complement strand
CATTCAATTTCTCCTGCTTCATCCTGGCCAAATACGCAATGCCTTCTGCCATACGTCGCTCCCAGGCGTCTTGACTAGTGATCGATGGCAGTCTCCCACGCTCGTTCTTAAACTTCAACGCTCGTTTCGCTAGATCACGAGCCTCTTCGGGAGTCAACTGAACGCGACGACCAACGATAGCCGATTGCACTTGCCGCAATCGGTCTTCGTTCATCGTCTTTGCCAAGATGTTGTAGGCTTCGCCAAACGGATTGATCGAGTCAATCAAATCCACATTCAGATCGCGGACATCAGTGACATAACGACGTATACCGTCGATCAAAGCAGTATTGGAAGTTGCAGCTCCACCACCAGTTCTCGTGCCGCCCATTTGGACTAAGTTAAGCGCCGCGATCGCTCGCTGCCGAATCGCCTCCTGGTCTTGATTGGACAAGTCCGGATACTTGTCACGGATGATCTTACCCATCCGCTGCTGTGTCGTTTCTTGGGGCGGAAGCTCGTCATTGAACAATCCATCCTGGACAGTTCGCGTGTCTTGAACAAATGAAGCGACAACCTCATTCAAATCTTCGCGACAAATCCGAGTCGCTTCATCGCTTTCGGGTACAGCTAGCCCATTGATCTCAATCTCAACTCCACCGGTCGTCCCGTTCACGCCGACATTACAACCACCTTGGTCGTATCCACCTTGGCCATAGTCCAAGCCTGGAAGTGGACCACTTGTCGGCATCTTGGGACGAAACTCGAATCGCGGCGCAAGCACTTGCTCCATTAATAAACTGGCTGCGATTGCTTTGAGCGTATCGTTGACTGCCTCGGTAACTGCTTGTTCGCCAGCATCCGGTTCCGCAATCAAGTTAGTGAAGCGAGCCCGAGTCTTGCCGACTGCATCGCGCGTTGCCCGACCTATGATTTGCACAATCTCAGTCAAGCTACTGCGATAGCCGATCGTCAACGCGTGCTCGCACCATACCCAGTCAAAGCCTTCCTTGGCCATTCCCAACGCGATGATGATGTCCACATGATCTCGATTCTCACGGCCGGCTGGATCACGAAGTGCCGCAGAAACCTTGTCACGTTTGATAGGTTCGTCGTCAACCAAGTCAGCGATCCGTAGAACTCGACCCGCCGGGTTTGATTGGGAAGGCGGGGTCTTAACCAACTGAAACCCAGTTGCATCGTCGGTACCGAGCCATTCGCCTAACGTTTCCAGAATGTGTTCCACTTCCTTATGTTTGTCTTGCGTACTCTCACGACTGTTAACATTTGGAATGTGGATGATTGTCTTTTCGTTCTCATCGAGTACTTTCGGCAGATCATCGAGGTAGCTCCCCGAATAGAAGTAGTAACCGATGTCCAGCTTTTTGAGATGTTGGTAACCGCTGAGCTGCTCGTAGTAGGTGTACGTGACCGTCGCAAATCGTCTTTCATCCTCGGGCATTAGCACCGCAGCCGCGTCGCCACGAAAGTAGCTGCCAGTCATCGCGATCAAATGCGTTTTGTCGCGCTCGATTAGTTGACGAACGAACTCGCCGAGTCGATTGTCTTCACTTACCGATACGTGGTGAAACTCGTCGACCGCGATCAGTCGATCATCAAACGCCGCAGCGCCGAACTTCTCAAACGCAAACCGGAACGTCGCGTGAGTACAAACTAAGATTCGATCATACGTCAACTCCCCTCGCCCCGCTTCGGGGAGAGGGGTTGGGGGTGAGGGGCTTCGAGCAACCATATCACACTGCTTTAAAAACCTACCCAGTGCGTCGACCTTTCCGCCATCTGTTCCTGGTGCATTGCAAAGATTCCATTGTGGCGCTACCGTCCAATCGGAGAAGAAGCCATCTTTGGACAGAAGTGTATTTCCAAAGCTCGCACCGATCGACTTTTCGGGGACGACAACAATCGCTTGCTTGAGGTTTTGGCGATGGAGTTTATCGAGAGCAACAAACATCAGCGCTCGACTCTTGCCCGACGCTGGCGGTGATTTTAGCAGCAAATACTGCTCGCCTCGAAATTGCCACACGCGTTGCTGCATGACACGCATGCCCATTGGGTTCGACGTTATCGATTGGCCGCTCCCGGCATAACAAACACTAACTCCAGGCATTGTTTTGGAATTAGGATTTGGGAATGAGGAATTAGGATTTGGCATCGGAATTGGCTTTAAGGGTTTTGAGAATACTGCCAAGGATTTTCAGAAGTTCGTCGGCATCATCCAGCAATGACTTTGATTGAGTTGGAGTTAGGAATTCGGTGTCGGTTAGTAGTCGTATCCAATAGTGGGTTTCGCGGGCTTCCTTGTACGCAATGCTGAGTTTAGCGAAAAAGTCCTTGCCGGATTGACCTCCTATCGCCTCTTCCACGTTAGCTCCAATCGAAGTGCCAGATCGAAGCAACTGCTTGCTAAGTACATACTCTTTCTTCCCGTCAACAAGATGTCGACACGCCTTTACAATTCGCACAGCAAACGCGTAACTCTTGTCTCTAACAACATTATCCTCTTTCACTATTCAATTCCTAATTCCTAATTTTGAATTCCTAATTCACTCACCTGTTCATCAATGAAACGCTGCATATCTTCCCGCTTCGGCAACTCCAACTGGTAGCGTGACACGAACAACTGGTTGTCCATTCCTGCCAACGCATATTCGGCTAATGAGTGATTTTTGTCGGTGCAGAGTAATATTCCGATGGGCGGATTGTCACCCTCGGTCGTCATGTTGGCTTTATACCAACTAACGTACGTGTTGAGCTGGCCGAGATTCTCATGACTGAAGCGTTCGATCTTGAGTTCGACAAGGACATGGCATTTGAGAATGCGGTGATAGAAAACCAAGTCCACAAAGAAGTACTCGTCGCCAATGAGAATTCGTTTCTGGCAAGCTTCGAAACAAAAGCCGTGACCTAGCTCCAACAAGAATGTTTGTAGCTTATCGATGAGTTGCTTTTCCAAATCCGACTCGCTCAACACTTCAGCAGGCTTCAAACCGAGGAATTCGAAGACATAGGGATCTCGGATGGAAAATCCCGTCTGTTGCTCGGCGGACTGATGCGCTAGCTCTGACAGTTTTTGCTTGTTGAGCGACAAGCCGGATCGCTCGAAATATAGACTGGCAATTTGCCTCTTCAGTTCACGGACAGACCAGTTACCGCGAACGGCTTCGACCTCGTAAAACGACCGCTTGGTTTCGTCTTCGAGGTCGACGATCAACTCCAAGTGGGTATAAGAAAGCTTCGAAATAAGCAGATTGGCCGGTGATTCAGAAAGTGGGGTCAGCGCCCCCACTTTCATTTTGTTCGTTTTTTCGAGGGTTTTGTAGACTTTGGGCAGGCTTTTGAATTGTGGGGTCAGCGCACCCACAATTGCCGGGTACAGCCGATAAAACCTGACAAAGCGATAGAGCTGTCGACGATTGCAATTGCTGACTGATTTTAGTTGTCGAGCAAGTTCCGTAAAAAGCTGCTCGCCATACTGCGCTCGGTCAATCCCTTGTAATTCGTACACCGCAATGTGGTGACCGATCAACCAGTTCCGTAACGTGAGACTTACGTTTACCGACTTGTTTGCCTGCGCAGTCAGTTCTGCATGAGTCTGCTGAATCTGCTGGACCAATTCAGCAAAGGAATTAGGAGTTAAAAAATGAGAATTCGAAATTCCATGCTCCTCGCCAACGACCTTCTCGTTTTCACTCATCAGTCCTAAATCCTAATTCCTAATTGAACTGTACATCTGGAAGAGCGTTTCGAGCCGTTCGGTATCATTCTTGAAGCGGCGACCGATGTAGATGCGCTCAAGCGTTTCGTCATTACGATCGTGCGCGGCTCGCAGATCCGCTGGCATCGTTTCCGGATCGTAAAGTTCCGCGATAGTCGCCGGCCAATGTGCCTCGCGGGCGAGGAGAATATTCTCCGCGCATCGGGTCAAATCTGCTTTGTTTTCATCGGTGAGTGGCGGGACGGGGAAGGTGTTCCAGCCAAGGGTGTTGGAATACCGATAGTCCGTCTTGAGCTTGCCGCAAACCGTTGCAATCCACACCAAGTGCAGTTTTGAAGCAATAAGTGCCAAGTTCCACAATGGTGCATTGAAAAGCGCGTAAGCAAGGTTACTCACGATCGTTGCTGGCAAACAAAAACCTACTGGCAAATACTCACGACTCTCAGATGAAACTGATGGCACGATAGTAACAGTTTCATTGCCTCGCTGCCGCACCTCTCCAAATCTATACGGTTTGGAAGCAAGTGCTCGCGTAGTAGGGCGTGTCGATGCCGCTCGCCCTTTCGCGACACCTTCCAAACGAGATTCTAACCATTCAGTAGACTGCGACGACTCTGGATGATGTTCCATCCAAAGGCACCTACGCTCTACGCCGTTGATACATTCGTAAGACCCGAGAAAAGGACGCACCATGTTTGCGGGAACTAAATCATTTGCGATTGCATCGCGAGCTTCTTCTGCCGTCAAAAGTAGATGGCCTCCATCGTTAGGCATGTTTCCAAAGTTCATTTCCACTAATTTAGCCAACGGCTTGCTCGTTGCTTCAACAATTACATTGTCCCCTGCAACCAAGTACGGGTTGATATTTGATGCTTCCTTTATTGAGGTGCCACCGCTCTCATCATCAATGAAGAATAGCTTGCGAATTCCTTTGGTTTCCATCGACAACCCGATGATTGCGACCGTCACTCCAGCATTATGCGAAGCTAGATTTGCCCACTTAAAGCTAGTGTGTGCAAAAGTAATTATATGATTTGCATTTAGGATTAACGGCCAAAGGCTGGCAACTTGACGGCCCTGACAAATCGAATT
>JAYVHC010000426.1:0-2101 GCA_043771575.1 Planctomycetia bacterium | reverse complement strand
CGATTAGCCGCCGAATCGGGCACTCAAAATTGAGATCGACAATCGAAAACCCCTGCTCAGCAACCACCTTGGCCGCCTCCGCTAGTTCGTGCGGGTCGCGGCCGCTGACTTGACCTACGGCTGGTTTCTCCGTCGGCGTTGTGTGAAGCAGCTTGATCGCGCGGCGATCCCGCTTCGCGACATCGCTTGCATCTACTCGCTCCCCGCAAACAAGACTCGCGCCAAGCTGTTTGCAGAGCAGGCGAAACGGATAGTTGGTGTGTTCCTCCATGGGCGCAAGCGTGATCGAATGGGCAATGGAGACAGTTCCGATTCGCATGGTTGGCGGTTGCCTAGCCTACTGGGTGGTATTGCCGCGGATGATGTAGCCGATGTGCCCGCTCTTTAAAACGCATCATGCATGTATTGGATAAAGTTAAACAATCTTCCCAGCAAAGCAGCCGGAAGAAAAGCTGGCAATCCGGCGAACATCACACAGCGGTACCTAGCGCGCGTCGACTGGCCGCCGCCGCACCGGTGGCAAACACGAGGGGCAGCACGCCCAAAATAAAGGCAAAGGAAGTCATCATCACGCATCACGGCGGACGTAAAGAGGCGCTCGATCAGGGGCTCAAAGAGAAGTCCCACGTTCGGCTATTAGCCAAAACCGGCAATGGCCAATTGCTTGGAAACCTATTTCGTTTCAAAAGCACAGAATGGTTTCCATTTCCCGTTCACAGACAGTACTATTAATTCGAAGTTAGTAATCGAAGATAGTAAATATCCGTGAGTTCTCAGTATGTCCGATGTCACCCGTATCCTGTCGCAGATCGAATCCGGCGATCCGAAAGCGGCGGAGCAACTACTGCCATTGGTTTATGACGAGTTGCGTAAGCTGGCTGCGGTCCGAATGGCTCAAGAAAAGCCCGGGCAAACTTTGCAAGCTACAGCGCTGGTGCATGAAGCCTATGTTCGGCTCGTGGACGCAAAAGTACCGCAACAGTGGGACAGCCGGGGACATTTTTTCGCGGCGGCGGCCGAGGCGATGCGGCGTATTCTGATCGACGCAGTCAGACACAAACAGTCACTTAAGGCTGGACACGGCTATCAGCGACGCGATGTGGATGATCTGCAACTAACCTTTGCGATTCATCCTCAGGAACTGCTCGACCTTGACGAGGCACTGGAAAAGCTGAAGCCGATCAACGTCGCCGCCTATGAAATGGCCAAATTGCGACTCTTTGCCGGCCTTTCGGTCGAAGAGGCTTGTGACTTAACCAGCGTCGCGCGCCGAACAGGATTTCGGCAATGGACTTATGCCCGCGCCTTTTTGCAAGCAGAATTGTCGGATGAAGTCGATTCGCCCGCGGAAGATAAAATTCCCTGAATTTTTGGCACGGAGCGATGAGCCATTTCGCATTATCATCAGTACGGCGATGCGTCCGTTAGCCGGTCGCCACATCGACGAATTCTTTTCATTAACGAGCGTCGCAAGACATGACCACAAACGAAGCCGACGCAGAACGCATTTTTCTAAACGCGGTTGACAACTACTCCCCAGAAAAATGGAATTCGTTCCTTCAACAAGTTTGCGGCGAGGATCCCAAGTTACTGCGGCGAGTAAAGCAACTTCTGGCCGCACATTCCACTGCTAACTCTCTGCTGGAAGCGCTTCCGGCGGTCGCGACCTTAGATTTGAACGGCCCCGTGGAAAGGCCGGGAATGCAAATTGGCCGCTACAAGCTGCTCGAAAAAATCGGCGAAGGCGGAATGGGCGTCGTCTACATGGCCGAGCAACGGGAGCCCGTGCGGAGAACCGTTGCCCTCAAAGTTATCAAGCCGGGTATGGATACCCATCAAGTCGTCGCCCGATTTGAAGCGGAACGGCAGTCGCTGGCGTTGATGAATCACCCCAATGTCGCCAAGGTCCTTGATGCGGGCGCAACTGAGCTGGGTCGGCCCTATTTCGTCATGGAACTGGTGAAAGGAGTCCCGGTGACTGAATTCTGCGATCAGCAGAAACTCGACAATCGCCAGCGACTCGGTTTGTTCATCACCATTTGCGGCGCCGTCCAGCACGCCCATCAAAAGGGACTGATTCACCGCGACATCAAGCCCAGCA
>JAYVHC010000425.1:0-4717 GCA_043771575.1 Planctomycetia bacterium | reverse complement strand
ACGGGAGAGCGACGCTCCCGCGGAGCTTTGTCGGGCGGCCATTTTGCGTCCACAAGCACTCGGAGCCGATCTCGATGCCAAAGAAAGCTCGGCAGGAGCCTCGCTCTCCCGACCTGTGTTTTCAACAGACTTCCGCCGGATGTCCATCCAGCAACTCTGAATTGCATCAGCTTCTTTGCATCCAACATTTTGCAGAACCAGCTTGCTACTTCTCGTTTCAGATGACCAAGTTCACCATCCTGACTATCTTTTACCGAAACTGCGTTAGGATCATGTGGATTATTTGGTTCTCTTACAATCTAGTTCACAAATGAATAGACTGGAGCAGATCCGATTGCGATCGTCGGTACCATTCCCACCCTATTCGACCCGCCTGAAAAATAGCTCTTGCCAACATGTTCACTGAGACGAATGTTATGATCCGATGGTGCCCTATCGCGATGGGACTGCTTCTTATAGCCGGGGCTAGCGGTCAAGATAATTCTGTTCCTGTGGTCGATCGGACGTCGTATACTGCTGAGCAGATCGCATTTTTCGAATCGCAGGTGCGACCCCTCTTGGTCCAGCACTGTTACGATTGCCATAGCAGCGATGCGGCCGAGTTGCAGGCGGGACTTTTCGTCGATAGTCGAGAGGCGATGTTGAGAGGGGGCGAATCCGGGGCTGCGGTAGTGGTGGGCAAGCCGGCGGAGAGTCTGCTAATTTCTGCCGTGAAGTATCAGAAGAGCGAGATGCCGCCCGACCGAAAATTGGAACAGCGGCAGATCGATGCGTTGACGAAGTGGGTGGAGATGGGAGCCCCTTGGCCGGAAGTAACTTCAGCGCCGGGCACCCCGACGGCAGAGACGAAGAAAGATTGGGCGCAGTTTGATTGGAGCGCAGCGCAGCAACGCCATTGGGCTTGGCAACCAGTTCGACGCCCTGAGGTACCAGCGGTCGAGAATGCCTCTGGTAGTGTGGCAAGCAATTCGATCGATAACTTTGTCATCGAACGACGAACTCAGGCTGGGCTTCGCGCGGCTCCGCAGGCCGCCCCTGCTATCTTAGCTCGACGCATCTACAACGATCTGATTGGCATCCCGCCAACTCCCGCGCAAATGCAATCGTTTAAAGCAGCCGCAATGGTCGACCACCCAAAAGCCGTCGAGTCGCTGGTAAATGAACTGCTTGATTCGCCCATGTATGGACAACGTTGGGGTCGGCATTGGTTGGATGTGGCCCGCTTTAGCGATGGTCGTGGCGGCTTCCTTGAAGGCGACCGGGCTTTGGAAGAGGCGTGGCGATATCGTGATTGGGTAGTCGATGCATTCAATCGCGATCTGCCAATCAACGAGTTCATCCGCTTGCAGATCGCGGGCGACTTGAGTGGCGAACCTTCACAGGCGATCGCTACCGGTTTTTTTGCGCTCGGACCGACCTATCAATCCGACGGCGGCGACCCAGATAGTATCGCCCAATCGAGAGCAGAAACACTTGACGATCGAATCGATATCCTGACTCGCGGTTTGTTGGGAATTACGGGATCATGTGCGCGCTGCCATGATCACAAGTTCGATCCCATCCCCCAACAGGATTACTATTCGCTGGCAGGTATATTTGCCAATTCAGGCACGCATGATCTACCACTGGCCGCCGTCGAAGTGGTTCAGCGGTTTAATGATCACAAAAAGTCCGTCGAGGTACTGGACAAGCAGATCAAGTCTTTCATGAAAAAGTCAAATAAGGAAAAAAAAGAAGAAGGCGAAGCTACGGCAAAAGTCGAAGCGACGGCAGAGGAAGAGACCCAGTTGGACCAGTGGAAGGCGGAACTAGCCGAGTTGAAGAAAAATACTCCGCCTGCTTATGACACTGCGCACGCACTGCACGATACCGGCAGTGAGGATATGAAAATCGCCTTACGCGGCAATTTACTCAAGACAGGTGACGTCGCGCCACGTCGGTTTCTACGAGTGATCACAGGACCTGAGCCGGCGCGGTTTAGCAAAGGCAGCGGGCGCGAGGAACTTGCAGCAGCCGTCGTCGATCCCCGAAATCCGCTCACCGCGCGCGTGTTCGTCAATCGCATCTGGCAACATCATTTCGGAGCGGGCTTAGTCCGTACGCCCAGTAATTTCGGGACGCTGGGCGACAAGCCGGCACACCCCGAGTTGCTTGATTGGCTTGCCTGTGAATTTGTGGCTGAGGGCTGGTCGCTCAAGTCGCTCCATCGGCAAATCATGACGTCGTCCACATACCAATTGGGCGGCGATTACGACGACCAGGCGTTCAAGGCCGATGGCGATAATCGCTTTTTGTGGCGAATGAGCCCTCGCAGAATGGATGTCGAAGCTTGGCGCGATTCGCTGTTATCGGTTACCGGTGAACTCGATTCAACGCTGGGCGGGCCCGCCCATCCCAACATCACCGAAACCAAGCGCCGAACGTTGTATGCCAAAGTCGGGCGCAATGGCGATGTCTTTGGATCCGATGATTTCTTGCGGCTTTTCGATTTTCCGTTGATGCGAGCGACTGTGGAACTACGCCCCAGCAGTATCGTCCCGCAACAATTCCTGTTCTTCATGAATAGCAGTTTTATGATCGAGCGAGCCAAAGCGCTCGTCGCCCGATTGAATACGACGGACGATTCGGATGTAGCACGCATCCAGCAAGCCTACCAGTTGCTCTATGCACGCAGTCCTGAGCCGATGGAACTGGAAATCGGCTTGCAATTTGTTAGTTCAGAGAGCGATGGAAGCGCGCTTTCCTGTTGGGATCGCTATGCTCAAGTGTTATTGAGTTCCAATGAATTCATGTTTGTAAGGTAAACACTATGTTTCACCGAAATCCGTTGCAACCTATCGACCGACGCGACGCACTACGCCAGCTCGGCGCAGGTTTCGGTACGCTGGGATTGACGAGTGTACTCGCTCAGTCAAATGGTTTGTCCGGGGTGGCGCGCGCCACAACGCCTACGGGATTAGACTCTTCGCTGGCACCCAAAGCGACGCACTTCGCTCCTAAAGCCAAACACGTTATCCAGTTATTTATGCCTGGCGGACCATCGCAAGTCGATACGTTTGACTACAAACCGCAGCTCGCCAAGCACGCGGGCCAGCGACCTGAGTCTGTCGACCGCAAGTCGCTACGAAATACCAAGATGGGTCTGATGCCATCGCCCTATTCATTCAAGCAATATGGGCGATGCGGCAAGTACGTTAGCGAGATTTTTCCGCATGTAGCCGAGCTTGTCGATGATATTTGCTTCATCCACTCAATGCATACTGATACTCCCGAACACGCCAGCGCCATGATGATGATGAATGCTGGGCATTTACAGCCGACACGGCCAAGCATGGGGGCATGGCTTGTCTACGGTTTGGGTACCGAGAATCAAGATCTCCCCGGATTTATTTCGATGAGCCCGCGTGCACAGCCACGCAACAAACTAGCCAATTGGGGCAATGCATTTTTGCCTGGCGCCTACAGCGGCACCTACGTGAACATTCACGAGATGAAGCCGGAACACATTATGCAGGACCTGAAAAACAACTGGTTGCCCAAATTGGACCAGCGCCATCAAGCGGACTTGTTGGGCCGGCTGAACCAATTGGATCTTCAGCGTCAACAACATGATCCTCAGTTGGAGGCCAGCATACAAACCATGGAAATGGCCTTTCGCATGCAGTTTGCGGTTCCCGACGCATTTGATATCAGCCAGGAATCGAAGGCAACCCTGGAAATGTACGGTGACAGCGAATACGCCAAGGGCTGCTTGCTAGCGCGCCGATTGATTGAACGCGGTGTGCGAACCATTCAGCTTTCGCATTCTATTGACGGTTACGATATCGCCTGGGACACCGGGCATAACGATATCGTCAATGGTCATCGCACCCTAGCGGTGGCTTGCGATCAAGGCATCGCAGCCCTGCTCAAGGATCTCAAACAGCGTGGGCTCTTGGATGAGACGCTAGTGATTTGGGGCGGCGAATTCGGCCGGGCTCCCACATCGGAGGGGCAGACGGGCCGTGACCACGATCACTACGGTTTCACCACGTGGATGGCAGGCGGTGGCGTGAAAGGCGGTATAAGTTACGGGTCGACGGACGAGTTCGGTTTGACGGCGGTTGAAGATCGCGTCCACGTCCACGACCTTCACGCGACGATCTTATACTTGATGGGACTGGACCACGAACGCTTAACCTATCGCTACAGCGGACGAGACTACCGCTTGACGGACGTCCACGGTAAGGTGGTCAGCGGGATTTTCGCATAGAAACCGCTCGTTCACGTGCCGCTGAGAGTAGACAAAGTCCAACAGTTGCCGAAGTGTTCATCGCTCAACATGCCCCTTTTGGCTGTCCAAAAACTACGATCGCTAAAAGTCCAGTCGATGTAACAGCACATTCGCATGGCCGATTAAGACGCTGACTTAATAGCCATATTTTCAAGAGCTTCTCTGAAGCTAGCCAAACCGGTTGCGTTATTTCGGATCGCGGGCGTCCTCGCCCGCACGGGACTTGGTGTTTTGCAGGTGTGTTTGACGCTCTCGCTTTGCAGAGGCACGTTAAATACTAGGGGCAACGCCGTTGAGTATTCCTCGTTCTTAAATCCAGGCGCAAATGTTAAGGAATTAAATGGGGTAGCTGGTTTCGTGAGAAACCGGATGCGTTATCGTCGTCTGGGGGGTTCGTCTGGGTTTTTACAAACCCAGCTACACAAGCCGCTAACCGCCACTGTC
>JAYVHC010000424.1:0-6812 GCA_043771575.1 Planctomycetia bacterium | reverse complement strand
CTCGCATGTTTTTCGTTGCTCGTCGTTAATGTTAAAAGACTAAACCATGGCTCGACGCTCAGACATGTACCAAGTACATCCGCGCCCCATGCACCTGATCGGCGATACTCAATGGGCCAATGATCGCGTCTTACTGTACCGTAATCCGAACAGACTAACAAATGGCCAGAACGACAGCCACAACCATAGAACGCTGAGCGATGGCCATCAACAACATCCTGCAGATTTTAACGAAGCAGCACCCGCGAAGGTATGAACAGCACCTATGCTTCGCCGGTTGCCGCTGGCGGTCGCGTTTATTTGACCGATCGCAGCGGTAAAATTGTGGTAATCGCTTGGGCGCCGCCTCGAAAGAGTTGTTTGCGTGACTGAGTTCGCGTTCTGGCCTTGTGTCCGCAATGTTTGCAATGCATGCACTCAGTGCACTGTCGCCCCAAACCTCCCGTTCTTACCAAGTTGATGATTGCCATGGCGAACCTGGCAATTTGGAGAGCACAACTCTCTTTTTCGACAAGGTTTGCCCATACTGACTCAACTCTGTTTGAAAGACTATCCGATACTACCGGCACAATCAGAAGTTTGCGCGGAACATCACCTCTTGGTCGGGGTGGTGCCGTGGGGGCAATTCCGTTTGCTACGGTGGAAGGTAGTTATGTCGGTGCTCAACTTGTTCAAGCGCTTAGTCGCAGTAGTCGCCCTAGTGGCGTTCAGTCCTTCGGTTTTTGGACAGGTGTATCACCCGTTCGCAGAACCGCTGGAATTCAATCCGGATTGGCAATTCTTTGCGCCTGTCGATGTCGACTCGCTCATGGAGCTGCCGAGCCGAAAACGAGCCAACACAGGTTGGTTCGGCACTTACGATCGTTCGTACATGTGGGTCTCGCGCCCAAACGTAGAACAATCCAAAGCGGACGGTGACTTCACTTGGGGGAACCGATACGATCTCGGATTCATGACCGAAGATCGCTCGGGTTGGTTGTTCAGCATGCGGCACATTGGTGGCCCCAATGCTTACCAAAACATTTATCAAGAGCGCATCAACCGCGTGAACACCCTCGATTCGCCAACCGTTCAACCGTCTACGGTGACCCCGTTCCTCGATCAAAATGATCCGCAGTACCATACCCGAAATTACATCCTAGGGGACAGTCTCAACGTAGCCGGGATGTCGAACTTCGAGATCAATAAGACTTGGCGTCGAGAGCCATATCGCTATGGAGGTATCATTGAGCCCATGTTAGGCTTGCGTTACACCAGCTTTGAAGACCATGCTTTGAATCAAAGCTACCAACGATCTGCTAATCTGATATCGGTACCGCCGGTACCTGGTGCGGCGCCGGGAACCACGAACTTGGTCGAGACGTTGATTTCCAATGAAACCAACATTCAGAACCGCATGGTGGGTGGGCAGCTTGGTTTCCGCTACTTCAACTACTACAAACGTTGGACTCTTTCATCTGAGCTGCGAGCGTTTGGGTTGCAGAACTTCCAGAACCGTTCTTACGTTCAACGCACAGAAACAACCGAGTACGGCGGCGTGGCGATCAACTCGGCGGTAGTTGCGACGGACTATTCGTCCGGGACAGGCAACGTTCGAACTAGCAACAGCGAGTTTGTGGTCGGCTTCGAAGCGCGAGCTGAAGCGGCATACCAAGTTACCAAGTACTTCAACCTTCGCGGTGGAATCGACGTCATCGACTTCGCGAAAGGAATCTGGCGCGGAGCCAATCCCGGCTTTGGCAACATCAATGACCACAGTCAAGATGTGCAGCTTGCGGGTTTCACTTTCGGTATAACTTTGAATCGATAAACGAATCGACCGACTTCCACCGGTTCCTACACGCCTAGTTCGCATCGCGCGAGCTGGGCTTTTTGCGTTTGAGAATTCGTGCCTTAGATCATGGTTGGGGCATGGTCGATTTGCTACCGAGTAGCCGCAGTAACGCCACCCGCAATTCCCGGACTTTCAGCGGCATCGCCAGCATCATCCGCTTCGGACCCAACTGGGCGCTGCGAATTACGAACTGCTGCTTGCGGTCGACCAATAGAATCGCCGGAACGTTGGCAGTATGCGCGTTAGCACCAAAATCGTTGAACGCTTCCAGGGCAGCCGCACCCAGCTCAGGTGCACTGAACAGAACACAATCCGCCGGTGCTTCTTCATCAGGAGCGAATCGAGCAAGGGCGCGCACGGGGTCGCTGATAACTAGCACGCGATAGCCACGCTTTTTCAGTTTCTCGCGAATCAAGTCTTGAAATTCAAGTTTGCTTTCGACCAACATGATCGTCTTGTTCGCGCCTTCCGTCGAAGCCTCTTCTTCATCGGTCGTTTCCGTTCGCCCCGCCGCGATACGAGCTGTGGTAACGGTATCTCCCGCCTCGAGTCTCGCGAGTGTGATGCGCAAATCATCCGCTAATTGCAAGGCCGTTTGGTAACGTTTGGTGGGATCGAATTCCATGGCCTTATGGAGCACCGCTGCTACGTTCATAGGAACTTCTGGCGCCACTTTACTAATGTGCGGAACTTCGCGGAAACGCGAAACGTTTAATCTCGCCATGCGATCGCGAGTCTCAGTGAGTGGAGGTTGGCCGACAAGTATGTGATAAAGCATGCTCCCAAAGAAATAGATATCCGAGCGAGGATCGTCTTTGCGAACACCCGTTCCACGCTCGAGGGCTGCATAGTCAATCGCGCGTGCATTGGGGCAATCTGCTAGCGCGGCTTCGTTGCTAGTATCCGCCAGTGCCGCCAAACCGAAGTCCACCAACTTGGCCTTTCCAACGCTGGTCACCAATACGTTGCTCAGTTTCATATCCCGATGCGTAACGCCAAAGCCCGCCGCATAGGTCAATCCATTAGCCACGTCCAACATCAATTGAACCGAAGTTTTCGGATCGATTTTCCGGCGGATTTTTACCAGCTCTCGCAACGTCTGCCCTTCAACAAACTCCATCACCATAAAGGGATTGCGAGGATCTGGATCGACTTCATGAATGGCCACGATATTGGGGTGCCGCAACCTCATGCCCACCCGCGCCTCGCGCATGAACTGCTCGACTTGAACCGGTTCGGCGCGATGTCGACGTCGCAATACCTTCACTGCCGACACACGGCCAGTCTCTCGATGCACCGAACGATACACTCGTGCAAACGTACCAGCCCCGATCAGGTACAGGATCTTCCAGTGGCCATAGAAGTAACCCGTGCGGTCGTTCTTTAAGATCTTGTCAATCTGTAAATTCGTCAGCCGGTCGGACCGCTGAAGCACGCGCAGAAGGTCTTCGCAGGTTCCCGAAATTCCACCGACTTCGGACCATGCCTGCTCGACTTCCAGTGGTTCGAGTAGGCCTAATTCGACGATACGGTGCGAGAGTTGAGTTGGCGTTAGTTCGGACATCGTCGACTACGGAAAAAATGAGAGCTTATGAAAGCAGTAGATACGCTGCGATCAAACGCAAAAAACATGTGTTTGATACTAAGCCAGACCCCATAAAAACGCAAACAATACCGGCAAAGTTCTCGTTTTTGCCGCAATTTTCGACCAAATCATAGAAAACAAAAAAGGAGTTACAGATTTTACGCTGCAACTCCCTTTTCGGAGAGAGGGCCATTTCAGTTTTCGATTCTCGCTTGAGACTCTATTCGGTGTTGTGGCGAACAATCCGAAAGTGAAATGGCCTGCCAGTGACTTTCCGTTGTTATTCGTTACTAGGCGCTAATTATTCGTTTTCGTCTTGACCCATTTCAGTCAACTTCTGTAGGTACCCATCGCGTTCGCGGCGGGTCGCTTCTAGATCAAATACAAGATATTTCATGTCCAACCGTAGTTGCCCAAGGGCTTCTTGAACGAGCGTCAGAATGCGGCGACGACGAACCGAGCTGTCCGTTACGCGACGAAGTGCAGGCAATAAAGAAACGCGTTGTTCGATTGGCAGCGCCTGGATGGCGGCGGTTAGTTCGAGCAGGTCTGCTGGGATTTCATCATTTTTGGCTTCAGTGGACTGAGCAGATGCAGAACTCATTCTTGTGTCTCCCGAGTAGAGTGCTTGGTCGCGAAGTATTGTAGCTCTAATGCATGCCCGATACCAAAACCGGTGATGAACACTATATTATTTCATAACTACTTTGATTGCAAGCACTTAGGATAAACCGTTTAATCTGCAAAGTTTCCCGATGTTGCAGAATCGCACCGCTGGCAACCGCTCA
Source organism: Planctomycetia bacterium (assembly GCA_043771575.1). Lineage (GTDB taxonomy): Bacteria > Planctomycetota > Planctomycetia > Pirellulales > Pirellulaceae > Aureliella. The sequence goes on along the minus strand of JAYVHC010000424.1, from coordinate 2,605 downwards.
GATTGACCTGGAGTGGACGCTTAAGGTCTTGTATAAGAACGACTTGCGCCCTGTGCAACATGCCCGTTGCAGCGATGTTGCTATTCGGCATCATGGGCGAAAGGTCGTTGAAATTCGGCCCGTGGTGGCCGCAAACGCCTATTTTTTTGTGGCTGAAGTCTGGGATTTGTCATGGATGGACAATCAACTCAATGTCTGTGGCGCTCGCTGTTGATCGTCAGTTTGTTCACTTGCGAATGGGTTTGCGGTCGCGCCTCGGCGCAGATGCAAGACTCCTTCGAAGGTGGAGTGCCGCGTTGGAAGTTTGCCGAGAGCGACTCGAACGCCCAGTTGACGTTGCAAGAGATCAGTATCACTTCGCCTCATAGCGGTCAAACCAGCGAACTCGTTCAAGTCGCGTCTGGCAACGGAACATTCGTTTACATAGCCTATCCCATCGAGCCCAGCGTAGTGGTCGATGAGTTTCAACCGAGGCTGTGGACCAGATGCGCCAGTGCGGGGTTGCGAATGGGTGTGCGCGTCGTGTTTCCAAATGCTCAACATCCAGTTACAGGCGGGCGCCTGACAGCCATGGTGTGGGGCGACACGTACTCCGACCCTGGGCAATGGCAAGCGCTCAAGGTAACCAATCTTAAGAAACAATTTGAAGCGGAAGTCGTCTCATTGCGGCATCGTTACGGGCCAGCGATTGCAGTGGATGATGCGTTTATCGATTCCGTAGTGATGAATGTTTTTACTGGTCCCGGCAGTGTCGGGTTGTTGATCGATGACTTGAATTTGCAAGGTCACATCGCCCTACCATCGGTCGGTCGCGCGATTCCGGCGAACTGGCGCGAGGCTTGGCAGTGGCGACCAGAAAGCGTCAATCCCGAGGGCAGGTTCTGGGACGCGATGAATCGACCCGAAGTCTGGTTGCAGTACCAAGGGGAATCGCTGCCGTGGCTCAAATCGCTAGGCATCACTGGCGTGGTGGTGGGCCGTGTTCCCAGTGAAAGTCAATTGCGAGCTATTCAAGAAGCCAAGTTGTCAGTAGTCTGTCCATTGCCGCAATCGAATATTTCTTACACAGCTTCATCTTCCGCAGCCATTCGTGGCTGGTTGCTGGGTGCGGCGCTCGACAGCAGTCAAACGGACTTGGCGCGCGAGCAAGTTAGTCGGCTCGCACAGTTGCCCGCTGAACTCAAGCGGCCCATCTTTGGAGAAGCACTTGAGCAATACTGGGCATTCAGTCGCATTGCGGATGAAGTCATCGTACCCATTCCCGATAGTATGTCGCCTGGCGATCCGCTCGACCATCTAAGTTGGTTACGCATACAGTTGGCTTCAACCACGCAGCGTGGACACGGTTGGGTTGCAACCAACACAGGCGTCGACCCTCAGTGGCTGAAACAACTGCGAGCGGCACAGAAACTGGTTGAGCCCGAAAGGTTTGCTAATGGAACTGAAATTCACGAAACACCAACCAATCCGCGCATGCTGCGACATCAAATCGTGCGCAGCCTAGCGGCAGGAGCCACAGGATTATCCCTGCATTCATTCGGACCGGAAGAGAGCGGTAACGACCGTCGGCCACAAACGCTTGAACTAAACACGACCTCAGGCCGAGCTCAAGTAGCCAGCCTGCGATGGACCATGAGTGATTTAACTTTGTGGGGACCGTGGATTGTTGCTGGCCAGCAGATGCGTTCGCCCACCCTGAGTCGCGCTGATTACTTGTCAAACGCGTGGATGGTGCACAACAGCTATTTGATCATCGCCCAGAAAGTAAACGGGGGTGGCGAGACCCTTTCCAACCCTGCTTTGGCGGCACCCTTAATCTGCGCGACCTCAGTCGCGACCAACACTCGCCAAGTTTTTCGAGTCACAGCGGGCGAGTACGAACGGATCGAGACGACTGCCGCGCCAGGTGGTCTCCAGTGGACTGTGAACCAACCTGCCGACATTGAGGTGTTTATCATCAGCGAGAACCCAAACGTAACTCGTTTTGTAAATCGTCGCTTGGCGGAAACAAGACTGAGCGTCGCGGAAGATCAACTTGAGCTAGCCGCGTATCAACTCAGCTTGGCTTCGGATTTGCTCATCGCTCGCTTTCCTGAGTCCAATGCGTTCGAAGCCCGTGCGCAATTTGCATTGCAAACGCGAGCGCGGCGGCAACTGGAGGAAGGCTTGCAGGCCCTTCGAACTGGAAACGCACCTGCGGCCAGCCGACGCGCCCTGCAATCACTTGCAACCTCACAAGTCGTTCTTGATGATGGCGAGCGCGTGGCAACGTCCAGTCTCGTGTCGAGGCAGTCGAGTCCATTTGTATTACTGCCATCCGCTTTGAAATACCACTGGAAGATTGCGGAGGCCTGCAATCGTTCACAGTGGCGAGACTTGCCGATCGCCGGCGCGGACCTCGCCAGTCTCGACGCCCTGTTGAGTTCAGGTTGGACTCAAGAGCAACGCTTGCAGGATCACGCCGAGATGCGGGTCGAATGGATACCACCGAGCAACGATAGTTCTCGAGGCTTGCGCTTAGCCGCTTATCAAAAAGGGGAAGCCGCATTGCCCGGCGGTTACGAAGGGGCTTCACTCAGGATTCGCAGCGCCGCTGCGCAAGTCA